>BDSU01000024.1 GCA_002897675.1 bacterium BMS3Abin02
CAACGAAGGCGCACCCGCTGCGGTGCGTCGAGGCGGAGAACGTCGCGAGCGGCATCTCTGACCGGCAGAACTCCGTAGAGGTTGTCCGTCGAGGCACTAGAGACCGAGAAACCTTCGTCGGTCCGGATCCGACGCCTCCGCAGACTCGTAGGCTCTCCGCACGGCGTCGCGAAACGGCTCCGCCAGGGAACGCGCCAATACGCGAGCCTGCTCCTGCGTTCGGAGCGCCAAGATGTCTCCCACGAGGTTGACGGCACCATAGGTTCCCAGCCCTTCGATACTGTTCGTCAGAACCTTGTGGGTCTTCGAAGCAACGGTGAGCTCGTCCGGATACTCCTCATCTCCGCCGAACAACATGCCGATGAGCGTCCATGGAGCGATGAGGATGAGCGTGCGAATACCTTCCACCTCGGCTGCCTCGACCACCTCGACACGAAGTTTCGAGTTCGTCGAAGGATCGCCCAAGAACACCCGTCTGTGGATCCCCTCGAACGTTGCCTGGACCAAATCGACGAGTGCTGAAAAATCCATATTCTGAGTGTACTTCAGCCGACGCGGCGAGCATCAAGCCGCTATGTTAGTTTCCAGTGGCCCTGGTTATGAGGCTACGGCCCGATAACTCAGGGTCCGGCAGCTCAGGTTCGACGACCGGCGATTCGTACGCCGAGAGGGAGGGGAGAACCATGCCGGCCATGGAGACGCGCGAGAGAGCACTGGGTGACCGTCTGGCGCAGTTCGGCATAGACCGCCGCACATTCCTCAAGTACTGCGCGACCCTGACTGCCGTGCTTGCGCTCCCTGCACGCTTCACCGAACGCGTCGCGCGAGCGCTCGAATCGGTGGAGAAACCGTCGATCATCTGGCTCGAATTCCAGGACTGTGCAGGGGATACCGAGTCGTTTCTCCGTTCGCGCAATCCGGGAGTCGGCGATCTCATCCTCGACCTGCTCTCCATCGACTATCACGAGACGATCATGGCAGCCGCCGGGTTTCAGGCGGAGGCGGCCAAGGAGGCCGCCATCGCCAAGGGCGGCTACATCGTCGTGGTCGAAGGGTCGGTGCCGATGGCCGACGGCGGCGTCTACTGCACGATCGGTGGAAAGACCGCCATCCAGATTCTCGAGGAGGCGGCAGTCGGCGCTGCGGCGATCATCAACGTCGGTACGTGCTCCGCCTACGGCGGTCTCCCCAAAGCCGCCCCCAACCCCACGCGCGCCGTCGGCGTGGCCTCGGTCGTGAGCGGAGTCCCGATCATCAACCTGCCCGGCTGTCCGGCCAATGCGGACAACATCACTGCCACACTCGTGCACTACCTCACGTTCGGCTCGCTCCCGGCAACCGACTCGAAGGGCAGACCCCTCTTCGCGTACGGGACCCGGATACATGATGCCTGCGAACGCCGGGCCCACTTCGACGCAGGCCAGTTCGTCCTCGAATGGGGTGACGCGGGACACAAGAAGGGCTGGTGTCTCTACAAGATGGGCTGCAAAGGCCCCTCCACGTTCCACAACTGCCCCATCATCCGCTGGAACGAGGCCACGAGCTGGCCGGTTGGTGCAGGGCACGGATGCGTCGGATGCTCAGAGCCCGACTTCTGGGACACCATGACCGACTTCTACGCTCGGCTTCCCAAGGTCACCGGTTTTGGCGCGGAAGCCACCGCAGACAAGATCGGGCTGGGAATCGCCGCAGCCACCGCTGTCGGGTTCGGCGCCCACGGGGTCGCCAAAGCGATTCAGAGACGAGCGGGTCTCGGCTCGGAAGGTCCCGCTCCAGGCTCCATGGAAGATGACACGGACGGGAGCGAATGATGGCAACAATCGTGGTCGATCCAATCACTCGCATCGAAGGGCACCTCCGCATCGAAGCAGAGGTCGCCGATGGTGCAATCACGCAGGCCTGGTCCTCCGCAACGATGTGGCGCGGCATCGAGACGATTCTCGAAGGCCGCGATCCTCGGGACGCCTGGTACTTCACCCAGCGCATCTGCGGCGTGTGCACGACCGTTCATGCGCTGGCATCGGTTCGGACGGTCGAGAACGCCCTGGGCATCGTCCCTCCGCCCAACGCCCAGAGGATCAGGAACCTGATCGCCCTCAGCCAGTTCGTCCAGGACCACGTCGTGCACTTCTACCACTTGCACGCCCTCGACTGGGTGGACATCGTATCGGCGCTGGATGCAGACCCTCAGGCGACGGCCGAACTGGCAGGCTCCATCTCCGACTACCCCCGCTCGAGCGCGGGTGTGTTTCGACAGGTCAAGAACAGACTCACCGCATTCGTCGAGGCAGGCCAACTCGGGCCTTTCGCGGGAGGATACTGGGGCCATCCCGCCTACAAACTTCCTCCCGAAGCGAACCTGATGGCAGTCAGCCACTATCTCGACGCACTCGAGTTCCAGCGAGACTACATCCGCATCCATGCCCTGCTTGGCGGCAAGAACCCCCACCCCCAGACCTACCTCGTGGGTGGAATGGCAACGCCCATCGATCCCGACTCGCAGGCGGCGATCAACGCAGGCCTGCTCGCAGAGCTGCGCAAGCTGCTGAAACGGGGGCTTGCCTTCGTCCAGCAGGCATACATCCCCGACCTGCTCGCGATTGCGTCGTTCTACAAGGACTGGGCTTCCATCGGCCGAGGGCTCGGGAACTACATGTCGTTCGGCGAATTCCCGACCGGGACCAACAATCCGGCGAAGGAACCGGACACGATGTACTTGCCGCGAGGCGTGATTCTCGGCGGGGACCTCTCCCAGGTCCACGCGTTGGATCCAACCAAGATCGCCGAGTACGTGACGCACTCCTGGTACTCGTACTCTTCCGGTGACGCCACGCCTCTCACGCCGTTCAACGGAGAGACGGTGCCCAACTTCACCGGTCCGGAGCCGCCCTATGAGTTCCTCGAAACCGACTCGAAGTACTCCTGGCTGAAGGCTCCCCGGTACAACGACACCGCCATGGAGGTCGGTCCTCTGGCGCGGATGCTGGTCGCATTCGCCGCCGGCCACACACGGGTCCAGGAGATCGTCGGATACGTCCTGGACACACTCGGCGTAGGACCTGAAGTCCTCTTCAGCACGCTCGGACGGACGGCGGCGCGCGGCGTGGAGACACTGCTTCTGGCGGAGCGCTCCCTCGAGGAGCTCGATCAGCTGATCGCCAACATCTCGACCGGAGATTACCGCACACACAACGGTGAGCGCTGGGATCCGAAGACATGGCCGGACGCGGCCCAGGGCTTCGGCATGCATGAAGCCCCCCGAGGTTCCTTGTCGCACTGGATCACGATCAAGGACAAGCGCATCGAGCACTACCAGATCGTCGTGCCCTCCACGTGGAACGGAAGCCCTCGAGACGCAACGGGGAACCCCGGTGCCTACGAGGCCGCACTCGTGGGTACTCCCGTGGCAATCGAGACCCAACCGCTGGAGATTCTGCGGACGATCCACTCCTTCGATCCGTGCATGGCATGTGCAGCACACCTGATCGACACGGACGGCAACCCCTTGGTGGAGGTGCGGGTGTCATGAGGACGAAAGAAGCTCGTGTACGCGAGGTGCTCCAGGACCCGACGGTGGAGCGCACTCCGGGAATCGTGACCATCCGGGTGTGGGAACTGCCGGTGCGCGTGCTGCACTGGACGGTTGTCGGCGCGGTGCTCGTGCTGGCCGGCACCGGCTACTACATCGGCGACCCGTACATCCTCGTCGGCAGCGAACCAGGGTTCGTGATGGGTCTGATACGCGCCATCCACCTTGCCGCGGCGTGGGTGTTCAGTGTGGCCATCATCTGCCGCATCATCTGGTCGTTCATCGGCAACCGGTGGTCACGCTGGGATCAGCTCGTGCCCGTTCACCGCGAGCGGCGCGTCTGGCTGTGGAAGACTCTCGGGTACTACCTGTTCCTCAGGAAAGAACCGCCACCGGCAGCAGGGCACAACCCCCTGGCCGGAGTCACCTACCTGGTCGTCTTCGTCATGTTCGTCGTACAGATCATCACCGGCCTCGCTCTGGCCGCATTGGCCAACCCCCAGGGAGTGCTGTGGTCGACCACCAGCTGGGTCTTCGGTCTATTTGCGATCCAGACGGTCCGCCTCATCCACCATCTGATCATGTGGCTGACGATCGGCTTCGTCATCCACCATGTCTACTCGGCGGTGCTGGTCGACATCGAAGAGAAGTCGGGCTTGGTCTCATCGATCTTGACCGGCTACAAACGGCTGCCGATCGATCGCCTGTGACCGATCGGGCACCAATCCTGGTTCTTGGACTCGGGAATGAACTCTTCACCGACGAAGGTCTGGGCATACATGCGGCCCGCCGTATCGAGGCCATGGGGTTGGAAGGTGTGGACGTGCTCGATGGCGGCACCCTGGGCATCGCCCTCCTGCCCGAGTTGGAAGGGCGTGACGCCGTGCTGATCCTGGACGCGATGATCATGCCGGAGGGACCACCGGGCACAGTCGTCAAACTCCAGGAGAACGAACTCGACCGGCCGGTCCAGATGCTGTTCTCCGCACATCAGTTCGGGATCGGTGAGACGATCGCCGCTGCACGCCTGGTGGGCCAGGCGCCCACTCGCCTGACGGCCGTGGGCATGGTCCCCTTCTCCCTCGAAACCGGCTACGGGCTGAGCCCTGAAGCAGACGGGGCACTCGTTCACATGATCGATGAGGCGTTGGATGTCCTGACGGGATGGGGAATCCATGCATGAACGAGGCCTGATCGCCGGTGTCATCGCCGAAGTCGTCGAACGGGCCGGCGGCGGACGGGTGGGACGGGTGGTTGTCACCGTCGGTCCGGAAGTAGACCCTCTGGTCGTGAAGACGGCATGGCTGTCGGAGGTCACCGGGACGACAGCCGAGACAGCCGAACTCGTCGTCCAAGAGACCCTCGACACGATGCGCTGCTTCACGTGTGGCATCGAATACGAAGGCGGGAAGCTCGACCCCTGCCCCGACTGCGGCCGCGACGGCCTCGTGATCCGGGCTGCCCCTGAAGTCGCCCTGAAGTCATGGGACCCTGCATGACGTTCGAGCCATACGGCGACCTTGGGGTCCAGCGCGCCAGGTGTGACAACGACACCCGGGAACGAGGTCCTTCGGATCGCGACAGGATGGAGTGGCCCACATGTGCCTAGGCGTCCCTGGCAAGGTGCTCGAGATCATCCCGAACGAAACGGGGATGACCATGGGGAGAGTCAGCTTCGCGGGGATCGTCAAGGACGTTTGCCTCGCCTACATCCCCGAGGTGGCGATCGACGACTACGTGATCGTCCACGTCGGATTCGCCATCAGCAGGATCGACGAGACCGAAGCTCAGGAAGTGTTCCGGTTCCTCAACCAGATGGGTGACCTGGCCGAACTCGAGATTCCCGAGATCGGACTGTGAAGTACGTCGACGAGTACCGCAGCGAAGCCTCCGCGCGGCGACTCTTTGCCGCCATCCGTGACGCGACCACCCGACCGTGGACGATCATGGAGATCTGCGGAGGACAAACCCACACACTGATCAAGTTCGGAATCGACAACATGCTCCCCGACGAGATAACCCTCGTCCACGGCCCCGGCTGTCCCGTGTGTGTCACCCCTCTGGAGATGATCGACAAGGCAATCGCCATCGCCAGACGTCCCGAAGTGATCTTCACGTCCTTCGGTGACATGCTGCGCGTGCCCGGTTCGGACACGGATCTGCTGGCCGTGAAGGCTGAAGGCGGCGACGTGCGGATGGTCTACTCGCCGCTGGACGCCGTAAAGCTCGCCCAGCGAAACCCGGACCGCCACGTGGTGTTCTTCGCAGTCGGATTCGAGACGACCGCGCCGGCCAACGCCATGGCGGTACGGCACGCCCGAGCACTCGAACTCACGAACTTCTCGATCCTCTCCTCCCACGTCCTCGTGCCGCCCGCGATGGAAGCGATCCTCGGATCCCCCGACAACCTCGTGCAGGGGTTCCTGGCCGCCGGACACGTCTGCGCTGTCATGGGCTACTGGGAATACGAACCGATCGCAGAACGGTACGGGGCCCCGATCGTCGTGACCGGCTTCGAGCCGCTCGACCTCCTCCATGGCATCTACATGGCGGTACGCATGCTCGAAGAAGGGCGCGTGGGCGTCGAGAACCAGTATGCGAGGGCTGTCGTCAGGGAGGGCAACGTGCCCGCCCAGGCGATGTTGAAGGAAGTGTTCCGGCCGTGTGACCGGCCCTGGAGAGGCATCGGGACCATCCCTCAGAGCGGCTTCAATCTGAACCCCGAGTATGCGGCGTTCGACGCCACCCTCCGATTCGACGTGGAGACGGTGACAGCCCCCGAGTCGGAGATCTGCATTGCCGGCGAGATCATGCGTGGCCTTCGCAAACCGAATGACTGCCCGGTGTTCGGAACCGACTGCACACCAGAACACCCTGTGGGTGCGCCCATGGTCTCGTCTGAAGGTGCCTGCGCGGCCTACTACCAATACGGGAGGGTCTGACCATGGATGTCTCCGGGCTCGGAGCATGCCCGATTCCCATCACCGACTACCCGAATGTGCTCCTCGCCCACGGCGGGGGCGGCTCACTGTCACAGATGCTGATCGAGCGGATGTTCGTGCCGGCGTTCGCGAACCCGGTCCTGAACCAGCTTCATGATGGCGCCGTGCTTAACATGGAAACAGACCGGATCGCGGTCTCGACGGATTCTTTCGTGATCAGCCCACTCTTCTTCCCTGGAGGCGACATCGGTTCGCTCGCCGTCCACGGCACCGTGAACGACGTCGCCATGTGCGGCGCAACCCCGCGAGTCCTCACCGTCGCGTTCATCCTCGAAGAGGGCCTCCCCATGGAGGACCTGTGGCGGATCGTCTCGTCGATAAAGACCGCAGCCGACGGTGCCGGAGTCACGATCGTGACCGGAGACACCAAGGTCGTCGACCGAGGCAAGGGCGATCGTATCTACATCAATACGACCGGGATCGGCGTCGTACCGGAAGGGATCGAAGTCTCTCCGCTGCGCGCCGAGCCAGGGGACGTCGTATTGATCTCGGGTCCTATCGCCGAGCACGGCATCGCCGTCATGTCGGTCCGCGAAGGCCTCGAGTTCGAGACTCGCATCGTGAGTGATTCGGCATCGCTCAACGGCCTCGTGGAGACGATCCTCGGAGCGGGCGGCTCCCGTGTCCACGTCCTGCGAGACCCCACTCGGGGCGGCTTGGCAAGTGCCACCAACGAGATCGCCGGGAGTGCTCGACGCGGGATTCGGCTCGTCGAGTCGACGATCCCGATCCTGGATGAAGTCCGGGGCGCATGCGAGATTCTTGGGTTCGATCCTCTCTACGTTGCCAATGAGGGCAAACTGATCGCCGTCGTCGCACCGGATGCCGCCGGGGCCGTGCTCGCTGCGATGCAGGCCCACCCCCTGGGGAGGGACGCTGCGATCATCGGTGAGATAACCGAGGAGCATCCTGGTCGGGTGTTCCTTCGAAGCAGTGTCGGCGGCAGCCGAGTCGTAGACATGTTGAGCGGGGAGCAGCTGCCGAGGATCTGCTGAGGATCGGCGGCGCCGCAAGCACGGATCAACGGCGAAGAGTCTCCCCGGACAATCCTCAGACTCCGATCGCCGGGGGCAACCGCCACCGATTGTCCAGCTACTCTGCGCCACGATGCTCATCCCTGACTACGCCGGTGGTTCCCTTGCCAACCTCTCCGCAGAGCTGGAGCTTCGCCTCACCGGCGTCACGGCCGGGACACCGATGCACTCCACGCTCTCGGCGCTGATCCCCGATGCCCGAACCTACGTGATCATGCTCTTCGACGGACTCGGAGATCACCAACTCGATCATCCTGCGGCCACCACCCTGCGAGCATCTCGGGTCGACGCCATCGACGCGGTGTTCCCAACGACTACGAGCGTCAATCTCGCATCGCTCGTCACGGGTTTCACGCCGGTCCGCCACGGACTCATCGCCCACCAGTTGTTCATGCACGGCGCGATCGTCAACACGCTCAAGTGGAAGAGCCTCGGCGGAGATCCCGTCACGTTCGACACGACCCGCGTGCTACCGGCCCCGAACCTGTGGGAACGTCTCGCCGCGGCCGGCATCGAGCCGATCACCGTGCAGCCCGGTGCCTTCGAGTCCAGTCCACTCAGTCGCGTCATGTATCGCGGTTGCCGGTTCGAGCCCGCATGGAGCCACCAGGAACTCGTCGACGCAACCGTGCAACTCGCCGCAGGTGGAAAGCGTCTCATCCTCACCTACGTCCCCAACGTCGACGTCGCGGCGCACGTATGTGGCCTCGTCTCGACCGAGTACACGGAGGCGATGCAGGTTGCCGATCGAGTGTGGAGCCTCACCGCTGCCCGGCTCCCCGCAGACACGGTGATGATCGGAGTCGCCGACCATGGCCTCGTCGACTATCCCGAGGGCACCAAGATCCCGCTTCGACGACCGAAGGGACTGCAGTATTACGGGGATCCGCGCGGTGTACTCGTCCGCGGTCCGGTACCGGCGGCAGAGGACCTCGCGGCGGCGCTGCCGGCGACGTGGGTGCCCATCGAGACGCTGCACACCTGGTGGGGACAGGAGCGCCCTCACCAGGACCTGCAACGCCGCTCCCCCGTGGGAGCGCTGGTCCCCGACCGTGGCCACGTGCTCTTGCCCAGCGGGATGGACAAGCGGATGGTCGGCTACCACGGCGGCCTGGACGAACGAGAGGTGAAGGTGCCATTGCTGGTCGCCGGAAGCTGAGGGACCGGGAGGCCGTTGAGCGATGCATGGCAGGTGTTCTCCCCCATACCGGCGCAAAGCCGCTGCGGTACTTTCCCCCGCGGTCTCATGGCGTTACCGCGTCGCGATACGAAGTACGAAACACGAAGCACGTATCTCCGCTCCCGCATCAGTCGGAAGGTTTCTCACCGACATTGCCGTCCGGAGATCGCCATACTGCGCCGCATGCAACATCCTCCGCTTCCCAGAGGGACCGTCGTCCTGCCTGGCACGGACGTCGAAGGCGCGTGGACACGCTTCTATCCGTTCGAGGCATTGCACCATCTCCATTCGATCTGCAACCCGATGTCCTCGGAGGACCTCGACCGCCTCGTCGATGCTCTCGATCCTCAGGACGGAGACCAGGCGCTCGACCTCGCATGCGGCCACGGCGAACTCCTCAGACGCCTTTCCCGGTGCGCTGCCGTCGGCGGAACCGGGGTGGATCTCTCCCCGTGGGCGCTACGACGAGCCCCCATGCAGCCAACGACAATCGTCTGGTGGCTCGGAGACGCCGCTGAAGTCCCCGAAGTGCCGGACTGGGAGATCGTGACCTGCCTTGGCGCTTCGTGGATCTGGGATGGCTTCGCCGGTACGGTATCTTCCCTCGCCGCGAGGGCCGCGTCCGGCGGCCGGATCGCGATCGGGGACCTTCGCCTCAAGACGCCACATGCTCGTCAAGCTCTCGGCAACGCCCCGGAAGCGGCCTCACTCACTGAGCAGGAACAGCTCACAGCATTACGGAGCATCGGGCTCGAGCCTGTCGAGCAGATCATCCCGGACCCGCAGGCATGGCGTGCCTACCACGATCTCATCATCGAATCGGCAGAGGCCTACGTCACCGAGCACCCCGAGGATCCAGCCGCCGACCACCGGGCGATGGCCCAGGCGTGGATGCACAACGACTATGAGCGTCAGCGAGCCCACCTCACGTGGACCGTCTGGGTGGCACGCAAGCCGTGAGTCACACCGCCGGCGCGGGCGCAGAACGGCGGTCGGTCATCCGCAAGAAGGCGGCGAGCACCGGGATCAGGTATGCCCAGTAGCCGGTCAGCGTGAGCGCGGAAGGGTTGTACGAAATCCCGAAGATCGTCTTCGCAAAGCTGCCGAGCAGGCTGGTGGAGGGATCGAGAAACCCGAGTGTCCATACGTGCTCGATGACCACCGGCAGAAAGCCGGCCTCCTGAAACTCTTGAATCCCTTTGCCAACGAGGCCCGCTGCCACGATGACGATCAGGATCCCGGTGATCCGGAAGAACAGGCGCAGGTCGATCCGACGCCCCCCGCGATACACCAAGTACCCGATCCCGGCCGCACCGATCAGACCGAGTAGTCCGCCGACGAACTGAACACCCTGTGAGTCCATTCCCACGGCGACGGAAATCATGAACAGTGCCGATTCCAGCCCCTCCCGCAGCACCGCCACGAACGCAACGGCTGCGAGGCCGAACATCCCACCGGAGGCGAGGGCGGTGTCGGCTTCTCCCTCGAAGTGCGCCTTGAGTGAGCGTGCTCTGCTCCCCATCCAGAAGATCATCCACGTCAGCAATCCTGCCGCGACGAGCGCCACAGACCCTTCCCCGATCTGCTCCGCACGACCTTCGAGCGACCCGATTGTCCGGAAGATCACCGCGCCGGCGACCAGCGACACGACCACTGCGGCAATAGTCCCGAACCAAACCCAACGCACCCCGCGATGCTGGCGCGAGCGCACGAGATAGGAGAGAAGGATCGCCACGATCAGGGACGCTTCCGCGCCCTCGCGCAGCATCACCAGGAATCCGGCCATAAGACGACGCCTCCGTTGCTGAGAGGCTCAGCCTATTAGCACTACGCGCGTAGTGCGAACCATGTGACCGCGCGCACACCCTCATCGGGTTCGTCGCCGACGCTCCTCACCCACTTCGCTTCCCCTTCCCTTCCCCTCGCAGGGGAAGCGGCCGAGCGAAGCAAGAACGATTGGGTCTCTTCCCTTCCCCCAACACCCCCATCGCCTCGCAAGGCTCGGCACTTCCCCCTCAGGGGGAAGCAAAGAAAAGAACGAGCCGAGGTCGATGGGGTAGAGAATCCTCACACCCCCATCGCCTCGCAAGGCTCGGCACTTCCCCCTCAGGGGGAAGCAAAGACATGGCTCGCAGGACCACCCAGGCACTTCCCCCTCAAGGGGGAAGCAAAGCCCGGCTCTCTCAGCCTTTCTGGACAGTTCGGATATAGTCCAGGACCGCTTTGATCTCTTCGTCGGAGAGCTTGCCGCTCCACCCCGGCATCGCCGTGCCCGCCACACCGTTCTCGATGATCCCGAGGAGTTCCTCGTCAGGATCACCGGCTGCAGGCGAATTGGCGTCAAGGGCCATCCCGACACCACCCTCGAGGTTCCCACCGTGACAGGCGGCACACTTTGCGGCGTAGATCGCCTCCCCGTCCGGTCCCGCCGGCGCAACGGTGGTTGTGGTGCTGCCTCCGGTGACGGGCGGCGCCGCCAGGGGCTCTCGCCAGTCGGCACGATCGGGTGCGTCCTCCTCGAGCGAGCGCAGGTAGTAGGACAAGGCGTTGACCTGCTCGAGCGTGAACGGACCGTTGAAGTCCTGCAGGTAGGCGCTCATCTGGGTCCCCGGAATCCCGACCGAGATGAGCGAGCGAATCTGCTCGTCGGACACCGAACCGAGAAACTGCTTCGAATTGAGTGCAGGGCCGATCCCCCCGGTGGCGTCCTGGCCGTGGCAGGCAGCACAGTTCTGCACGAAGAGTTCATCGCCGGTGGCAATCAGATCGGCGATATGCTGCGCCTTCGCCTCTGCGCGTCTGCTCGGTTCGACCAGCCGGTAAGCGAGAAACGCCAGCACCAGGATCACCAGCAGACCGACGCCCCATAGCATCCACTTGTTCGTGGATTCATCCATCTTCGGATCTGGTGGTCGTTCAGGCACTTTCCGTCCCCCCACAGTTCGGGCCACGCAGCGGTTCGTCGATCGTCTCAGGACCGTGTGGAGGCCCCAGGGTCACCAAACCGGTATCCACCTGGACGGTGCCGTCGACGATCTCCACCGCGTAGCGATCCAAGCCTCGGGGAGCAGGGCCCTCCCGCCACTCTCCAAGTCGGTTGAACTTCGAGCCATGGCATGGACACTCGAACTCGCCGGACGAGTCACACCACGGCACCCGGCACCCAAGATGTGGACACTTCCACGAGAGTGCCACGGTCTCACCGTCGATGTCGGTCACATACCCACGAATGGCCTGTACCTCGGTGACGTCGCCGGTCGGCACACCGTCGACAGGTCCCGCCTTGACGATTCCCCCGAAGCCGCCGCCCTCGCCCGGCTTGAACATGTCCCAACTGGTCCAGGCGCCCGCAACGCCTATGAGGCCGAAGCCCCACCTCCAAGCTCTGGACAGCAATTCCCTTCGGTCGATCTTGCTCATAGCTCTCCGTACCAATCCTTCCACGGCCAGACCCAACCCCAGTCCGGACCTCGGAACATGAACCCGATCAGCGTGAGCGCGATCCAGACGACCATGAAGATCGTGAACGTCGCCACCGCGACCTTGCGGAACCTCGGCTGAAGGTGAGGGTTGCGGTCGATGTACGGCAACGCAGCCAAGCCGAGCACGATCGCACCCGGCAAGAGGACTCCCGCGACCAACGGATGAAAATGCGACAGCAATTCCTGCAGCGCCGCAAAGTACCAAGGGGCCTTTTCGGGGTTCGGGGTCAGGTTCGGGTTGGCGATCTCCCGCAGCGGGGCGTTGAACACGACCGCAAGAAACACGACAACTGCAATGACGACCAGAACTGTCACGCCATGGCGCACGAGCAGATGTGGCCACACCATCACAGGCTCTTCTTCCGACAACACCTTCCGTTCTCCACCGGGCGGAATCCCGGGTACCACGCCAAGGACGCGATGCCCCTTGATCACCCTCGGTTCCTGATCGTCCACGGTCACCTCCCCTCGACGGTTGGCTGCGTCAACATGGAGTCCTTCCTCCAGCGCCACAGGTGGAATGTCACGACGATCACCAGCACCGTTGGCAGCACGGCGACGTGCAACACGTAGAAACGCAGCAGCGTGGAGGAGCCGACCTCACGACCGCCCAACAGGATCTTCTCTATGAGGCCCCCCAGCACCGGCACGAAACCCGCCATCGAGCTTCCCACCGTCACTGCCCAGTACGCCAACTGGTCCCAAGGGAGCAGATAGCCCGTGAACGAGAGCAGCAAGGTGACTACGAGCAGGACGACACCGATCACCCAGTTGAACTCCTTCGGCTTCTTGTACGCACCGCGATAGAACACTCGAGCCATGTGGGCGGCAACAATGAGCACCATCAGGTGGGCAGACCAGCGGTGGACGTTGCGCATGTACTGACCGAACGGGATACTCGTCTGGATGCGCAGGATGTCGAGGTACGCCGACGTAGGAGACGGCACGTAGAAGAACATCAGATAGATCCCCGACAGCACGAGCGAGCCGAAGAGGGCGAGTGCCGCAACACCCAGATACCACGAGTAGCGGAACCCGATCTCCTTCTTGCGCATTTTCACGGGGTAGATGTGCAACAGGAAGCTCGCCCAGTGACCGGCGGCACGGTCTCGCTCCGTTACACGGTCGGGAGCCCTCCAGATGGAGCGCCCAATCGTGGACTCTCTCACTCGTTCCATCAAGTTCATGCTCGCACTCCCACTCTTGGCACCCCCACTCCCGTCCACAGTCCCATGGACAGAGCGTCCGTTGGACACCGCTCGATGCAAAGCGCGCATCGTATGCATGCTCGCTCGTCGAACATCAGCGCCGTTGACCCTACAAGACCGACCCCCACCTCCTCTGCCGGAATGAGCGAGATCACGTCGATCGGGCACACGTCGGCACACAGCGCACACAACACACATTTGCTCGCGTCGAGAAGGATGTTGGCGAAACAGCGAAGGCACCGTTTGGCCTCACACCGAGCCATCTCTTCGGTAAACCCTGTCTCGACCTCTGCCAGACCGATGCGGCGGTCGGTCGGAATCGTAGGGACGTCGATGCGTCCGATGCGATCGTAGATGTCATCGAGACGGTGGAACTGTTCGAGCTGGACCATCTGGCCTTCTTGCTGCCCCTGGATCTCACCACCGAACGCCTTGTGGATCTGCGCCGCAGCGATCCGGCCGTCGGCGATGCCGAGGATCAGTGTCCGCGGCCCCTTCGCGGCGTCACCACCGGCCCAGACCATGGGTATCGACGTCTCGAGGGTGTCGGGATCGATCTGGATGGTCTTCCGAGGGGAGACCTGCGGACCGTCGGGGCCCAGCGCCTCGACGTCGACCGCTTGACCGATGGCCAGGATGATCGTGTCCGCTTCGTGCAGTTGAACATCATCGTGGTCGAACTTTGGAGCGAATCTTCCATCTTCGTCGAACACCGACAGCACACCAATCGTTTCGAGTCCGGTGAGCCGGCCCTGTGCGTCGGTCAGGATGCGCGCAGGCCCGCGACGGTGAACGAACGAGATGCTCTCGTTTATGGCCTCTTCGAGCTCGAACTCCGACGCAGGCAACTCCTCGACCGATTCGAGCGAGATGACTTTCACATGTGTCGCCCCGGCTCGAGCAGCAGTGCGGGCAACGTCGAGAGCTTCGGTGATCGCGGCCGTTTCCGCCACCTGTTCGAACTCGCTTTCCACGGTCCTGGATTCGTAGGCGTCACGTCGCAGTGCCGTTCGTGCGGCATCCATTGCCACGTCGCCGCCGCCGATGACGATCACCTTCTCGCCGATGTCCACCTCGAAACCCTGATTGGTGTTGAGGAGGAACTCGACGGCCTTCAAAACGCCATCTGCATCGCCACCGGGGATGTCGAGGCCACGCCCCAAGAACGCGCCGTAGGACAAGAAGACGGCGTCATGACGTTCCCGCAGTTCGCCGAGTGTGACGTCGGCGCCGAGTCTCGTGTTCAACTGCACGTCGACGCCCATGTCGATGATTGCCTGGATCTCCGCCGCGAGCAGGCTTCGATCGAGGCGATACTCCGGAATACCGAGCACCATCATCCCACCGAGAACTCCGGTCGCTTCGTACACCGTCACCTTGTAGCCGAGGCGTCGCAGGTCGTGGGCCGCCGACAGTCCTGTCGGTCCACCACCTACGATCCCCACGCTGTAGGGGAGATCGACGAGCGGTGCTCCCGCCACTTTCTTGTACGTGTCACTGCCGGCTTCGACACCGTACCTCTCGGTGACAAACCTCTTCAACGCTCTGATGGCGATCGGCCGGTCGATCTCCCCTCGACGGCACTCGTCTTCACACGGTGCGGCGCACACCCGGCCGCAGACCGAGGCGAACGGATTCGGCAATCGGGCAGTCAGATACGCAAACTCGTCCTCTCCGTCTGCGATGGCAGCCACATATGCGCCTGCGTTCGTGTGGACCGGGCACGCGGCCAGACACGGGATGTTCTCGTCGTAGAACTGAAGCGGTCCGATCGTCATATCTTCTTCGCCTTCTGAAGGAACCGGAGCGCCACGATACCGGCGGCCATCATCGTGAACCAGGCTCCCGAGACCACGACGTCCTGGACGACTCTCGGAGCGCCGGAGATCGGGGCCTTCGTGAACATCGTCGAGGGCAGCCACACGGTCAAGAGAAAGAAGTAGAAGAACAGGACGAGAGCACGCGCATACGCTCCTTTCCACGTGAACGACTCGTGACCCGGTCTTGCGACCATGACCACGAGTCCGGCCGAGAGCACAACGGCTGCGAGAATGATGAACGCGAGCCCCCAAGGGAACCGGGCGCTCGAGCGCTCGGCCGGCACGGCCACCGCGGACCGTTCGGCCGTCCCAAGATCGCTTTGAATGTATCCGACGAGCGCATCGACCTCGTCGTCGGAGAACGCGGCGCCGATCGGCGGCATCGTTCCGTCGTAGGTGATCCCGGCCACTTCGATCTCACCGGTGCGTCCGTTGCGGATGACCTCGCGCAGGTAGCCACCATCCTGAACATCATCGTTGCCCACCAGCGGCGGAAACACGCCAAGGGTGCCGGAACCGTCGGCCCCGTGGCACCCGGCGCAACTGGACTCGAAGAGTTCCCGCCCGTCCGACGACTGGGCCATGGAAACAGAACTCGGAACCACGAGCAGCACGACGAAGGCAACCAGCACCGCGGATGCGAGCTGCCGCATCAAGCGAACCATCGGTTCTCTCCCTGTCGTGGACGGGTGCATCATAGTGTGCGAGCGTGCCGTCGACCCTCACCTTCGAGCGCTCATGAACCCGCGGCTTCGATGCAGCCATCCGAGCCGATCGGGCACGAGCTCATCAGCGACCTCGAACATTATGACACGAAGGTCCTTATTGATAAGATCAACTCGTCCCTAGGTGATAACGGTGCCGAGGGAATGATGATCGGAGGGATCATGAGGCGAACCCGCCTTTTCGCCGTGCTGTTCGTGTTCACACTTGTCGCTGCCGCCTGTTCCAGTACGGCCCAGACGACGACAACGACCACAACACCGGTACAGACGACGACAACGACGAAAGCCGCCACTACGACAACCGCCACCACGACAACCGCCACGAAGGTCGCCCAAGGAGATGTCGTCAAAGGCGGCCTCTTGTACGACAAGTGGTGGAAAGTCCTCAGCATCGACGAGCCGACCGGCGACATGCCGCTGTGGGCAAACCAGTCGACGAACACCCGGTCTGGAGCCGCGACCTGGCGCTGCAAGGAGTGCCACGGCTGGGACTACAAAGGTGCCGACGGGGTCTACGCCTCCGGTTCCCACGCGACCGGATTCCCCGGAATCTGGGATGCACAGTCCAAATCGTATGACGATCTGAAAACCGTCCTCACGACCGGAGATCACGATTTCTCCGTCATGGGCGACGCGGCCCTGGAAGACCTGATCACGTTCATCCAACAGGGCCTCGTCGACACATCGAAGTACATCAACGCCGACAAGACCCTCATCGGGGCCGACCTCGAGCGCGGCGACGAACTCTTCGACGGCACCTGCTCGGCCTGCCACGGTGCGGACGGCACGATGATCAACTTCGGATCCGACGAAGAGCCCGAGTTCGTGGGTACCGTTGCTTCGGACAACCCATGGGAGGCGCTCCACAAGATTCGCGTCGGCCAGCCGGGCACGCCAATGCCGGCGGCACTGAACAGCGGATGGACCCTCCAGGACATGATCGACGTCGTTGCCCATGCCCAGACGCTCCCCACCGAGAAGGGCGGGGAAGACCTGAGTGCAATCTCGTTGGGAGGCCGGCTCTACGACAAGTGGTTCAAAGTCGTGGGCGTGGACGCGCCCGACGGTGACATGCCGCTGTGGGCAAACCAGTCGACGAACACCCGGTCTGGAGCCGCGACCTGGCGCTGCAAGGAGTGCCACGGCTGGGACTACAAGGGTGCCGACGGGGTCTACGCCTCCGGCTCCCACGCGACCGGATTCCCCGGAATCTGGGATGCACGAGACTGGACCAGCGAGCAGATCGTCGCCCAACTTTCCGGCAAGAACGACCCGAATCATGACTTCTCGGCCTACCTGGGCCACGACGAGCTGCACGCACTCGCCTTGTTCATCACCGACGGCATGTTCGACATGTCGACACTCTTCGATCCCAACACGAAGACACCGACGGCAGGCGACGCCACCGAAGGGGAAGAGCTCTACGGAACAGGATGTGCGGCGTGTCACGGTGCCGATGGCACGCAGATCAACTTCGGTGACGACGCCGAACCCGAGTATGTGGGGACGGTCATGGTCGACAACCCGTGGGAAGGCTCGCACAAGATCATGTTCGGCCAGCCCGGAACCGGTATGCCGACCGGGGTCGAGACCGGCCTGAGCATCGACGAACTGCTCGACCTGATCATGTACATGCAGACGTTCCCGACCAGCTAGATCTGCCCGCCGACAACGACGATTGCGGCCCCCGGCAATCCGGGGGCCGCTGCTTTGGTAACGTCGCCCCATGGCACTCGGAGTCATTCTCGCCGGTGGAGTCTCACGGCGCATGGGAACCGACAAGGCACTCATCGACGTCGCCGGACGACCGATGGTCGAATGGGTTGCCGCGGCGCTCTGCCGCGTGGGCGACCCGACGATCGTCGTGGGTCGTGAGAAACTCGGCGGTCTGCGATGTCTGCCGGACACACAGACGAACGTCCGTGGCCCCCTCGCCGGTCTGGCGACTGCGCTCGGGTCGGCGCACGGCCGGGCCGTCCTCCTGGTCGCCGTCGATCAGCCCTTCCTCCGATCCCGGACGCTACAGAGGCTGCTCGATCTGGCCTCGAGCGAGGCAGTGGTTCCGATCGACGGCGCCCGGCAAGTGACATGCGCCGTCTATCCGGCCTCCTGGGCAGCCGAGACGAGTGACGAGATCGACTCCGGAGGCTCGATCCAGTCGCTCCTGGACCGGCTTCCACACCGCCGGGTCGAAGAACCGGAGTGGCGCGCGTGGGGTGAGGACGGACGCTCTTGGTTCAGCGTCGACACTCTCGCGGCACTGACCGAAGGGTTGACGCGGTACGGTCGGCCCGGATAGCGGCCGGAATCATCCGCCGATGTAGCTCATCTCCACTCTGGGTAGGTCCGCGAGGTCCGCGACGAGCGGAGTTCCGAGTATTGGTCCTCGCGGCCTTCCCAGAGATGCCTGATCCGCACTGCGATCTCCTCGTCGGATGCGCTCGACCGCAGCGCCGAACGACCTCTCCCGGGTAGTGCGACGCGAGTACTTCGAGGGGATAGACCTCGTTGACCGTCTCGATGATCTCGCCGGCGGGCACCACGTCATCGAGACGCCGGCCGTTCGTGCCTCCCACGTCCATGTACTCGATGAAACGCAGAATATGGCCCGTGCCCCGGAACTCTCGCACCATGTCGACGATCGTGTGATCGTTGACGCCGCGTTGGATCACGGCGTTGATCTTGACGGGTCCCGGTCCGGCCTCTGCCGCAACGCTGATCCCATCCAGAACCCTGGCGACAGGAGAATCGACGTCGTTCATGGCGCGGAACACGGTGTCGTCCAACGAATCGAGACTGACGGATACCCTGTTGAGACCGGCCGTCTCGAGGGCAGCAGCCCTTCGAACCAAGAGAGGCCCTTTTGTCGTGAGCGCGAGATCATCGATCCCATCGATCGCGCTCAGGCCGACGATGAGGTGCTCCAGATTCTTGCGCAGCAGCGGTTCACCGCCCGTGATACGAACCTTGCGAACTCCGAGCTCGGCGAAGATCCGCACCAAACGCTCGATCTCCTCGAGGCTGAGCAGCAGATCCCGGCCGAGAGACTCCCACTCCCGATTGATCTCCTTCGGCATGCAGTATGTGCAACGGAAATTGCAGCGGTCGGTGACCGAGATGCGCAGATCTCGAAGGGAACGCTCGAACGTGTCCGCCACGGGCGTATGGTCGTCGGTCATCGGTCGTCAATCGTCAGTCGTCAATCCATGGTCGGACCGAAGTATGCAGATCCGGTCGGCCGGCGGAAGACCCTCAGATCCTGGCAGTCCGTTGGGCCCAGCGCAGACCGAAGATCACGAAGGCCAGTAGGACCAGCCAGGTACCGCTGGCCACGAGATCCTGCACCAGACGTGGGGCGCCCGAGACTGCGGAGCTCTCCAGCAGCGCCGAGGGCACCCAGACCGTGCCGACTGCGAAGACCACGACGAT
Organism: bacterium BMS3Abin02; assembly: GCA_002897675.1. Taxonomy (NCBI): domain Bacteria; species bacterium BMS3Abin02. The sequence continues at coordinate 19,410 of BDSU01000024.1, forward strand.
GAGCACACCCCGCACCCAGGCCGAGCCCCAGCTGATCCCCGACAGCCTCGGGACATCTCTCCGGACCCAGACGACGATCTGCCACGGCCGCACCAGATACCCGAGCGGCACCGTGATGATGTGCACCAGCCGGGAGAAGGGGAAGAGCGCGAGAAAGACGAAGAACAACACGACGTGCGTCTGTGTGATGAACGGCATCGAAGCCAGCAGATCCGCACGGGGCTGAAGCGCCAACAGTGATCGTACATACGGGACCATCACGCCGAGTCCCCACACCGACCCGAATCGGTACAGTACCGCGGTCAGGACCCCGGTGAGTACCTGGAGGCCGACGAGAGTCAGCACGATGCCATCCATCAGCGAGGTCACGGCGCGAACTCTGCGCTCCGTCAAACGTCGATAGCCGAGCACGAGCAGTCCGCCGAGTGCCCAAACGCCGAGAGCGAACCCCGTGATCTCCAGCAGGTAGAGCCGGACCGGAGCCCTGTTCCAGACGAGGAACGTCTGCGGTATCACCAACGCAACGAGGTGTGCGGTGAGAATGATCACGACTCCCCAGTGAAATGACACCGAACCCCAGAAGAGCTTCTTGCGCTCCAGCAGTTGGGAAGACAGCGACGACATGGTGAACGGACGGCGAACCGCGCGATAGAACGTCCCGATCACCGCGATGGCGGTCGCCACGTACGGGAAGATCACGAGCAACAGCGTGTTCCAATTCATACGGCACCTCCAACGGGCATCGATACCGCCCTCGTCGCCTCGAGGAGGAAGCGGTACGGGTTGTCGGGTTCGGCCTTGGCGAGAGCCTTCGCCATGCGTTCCAGGGCCTTCGGAAAGATCTCGACCAGGCCTGGCAGCGGCTCGGAGGCCTTGGCGAGATACCGCAGCACCGGGTCGAGATGATCGGGCAGCTCTCCGAGTGGGTCGATTCCGGCCTCGTTCTCGACGCGCTGCATGTCCGCCAGGAACGCTCCCCGCTGGTAGCTCTCCTCCCAGATCACGTAGCCGACATACGGAACGAACAATGGCGAAAGGTCCAGTGTCCGGGTGTGCACTTCCTCCCACGCCTCCAAACCCAGAGATCCGATCACATCGACGAATCGACGGAAAGGACGCCGGATCGACGAATCCTCGACCGAGTCTGCAGCCGATCTGAGCAACTCGAGACTGCCCGGGCCCGGATAGCGAAACCCGGCGGCGAGCGCATCCAGGTCGTTCATCACGCCCCCCTCACGGGAGCCTGGAGATAGCCGAGACCGGTCTCCCCCTTCCGGGCGAGTGGATCGCCGTAGATCGCCTCCTGAGACATCTCCCGGTGATAAGGGGGAAACACGAACCGGTCTTCGATCGTCGGCAGCGTCGTCAGGCGATAAATCGCCTCTGCCTCCTCGACGGTCGCACCCGCCTTGGCGAGGACCTGGACCGTCGCGTCGTCGACGGCCCCGTCCACACTCTGGCGGCGCTTGTAGATGCGAATGGCGAGCATCTTGCGCAGGATCCGGCGAATCGGTTCCTCATCTCCCAGCGAGAACAGGTTCGCCAGATACCGGATCGGAATCCGAGCTTTGTCGAGGCTCTCGAATCGTTCGAAGTCGACCTGCTCAGGTGGCAGGTCCAGTTTCACGAGGCCCTGCTCGATCACGGAAACGACCGGCGACAGTGGCGGAACATAGAACATCATCGCCATCGTCCGGAACTCCGGATGCAGCGGCAGAGCCATGCCCCATTCTTTCACGAACTTGTACGCCGGTGACGCCTGGGCGGCTTCGATCCACCCGTCGTCCAGCCCTGAAGCGTTCGCGGCAGTGATTACCGCCGGATCGAACGGGTCGAGAATCATGTCGAGTTGGGCATCGATCAAGTCCTCATCGGGCACTGCGGCGGCCTCCGGGATCCGGTCTGCGTCGTACAGGAGTACGCCCATGTAGCGAATCCGCCCCACGCACGAGTGCGCACAGGCGGGAGCCTGGCCCGTCTCCATGCGAGGGAAGCACAGAATGCACTTCTCGGACTTGCCGGTGGACCAGTTGTAGTACACCTTCTTGTAGGGACATGCCGCCACGCACATCCGCCATGCCCTGCACTTGTCCTCGTTGACGAGCACCACGCCGTCTTCGGCTCGCTTGTATATGGCGCCGGATGGACACGCCGCCACACACGCCGGATTGAGACAGTGATTGCAGATACGCGGCAGGTAGTTGAAGACCACGCGTTCGATCTCCTCCATCTGCGCCTTCACATCGGCGGCAATCTGGTCGAAGTTCGGGTCGTTGGCCGCGTAGATCGGCGACCCGGACAAATCGTCGTCCCAGTTGGGCCCGCTTTCGATGTTCATCTCCTCACCGGTGATCGCCGAGATCGGTACTGCGGTGGGCTGGTCGTCACCGGCGGGGGCGTCGAACAGGTCCTGGTACCGAAAGGTGAACGGCTCGTAGTACTCGTCGATCTCGGGCAGGGCAGGGTTGAAGAAGAGATTCGCCAGACCTTTGGACCGCGAATGCAGTCGCAAGCGAAGCTTGCCCGATTCATCGCGCAGCCAGCCGCCCTCGTAGTGTTTCTGGTCCTCCCATCCGGTCGGGTAGCCGGTCCCGGGGCGGGTCTCGACATTGTTCCACCACATGTACTCGGCGCCTTTGCGATCCGTCCACAGGTTCTTGCAGGCGACACTGCACGTGTGGCAACCGATGCACTTGTCGAGATGGAACAACATGCTCATCTGGGCTCGAACATCCATGCGATCCCTCCTCAGTACTCGGGCCGATCGATCCGGCGCAGGTAGACGAATGTGTCTCGGTTCACCCCTGTCGGACCCCAGTAGTTGAACGAGTAGGTGAACTGGCCGTATCCGCCGCTCATGAGCACGGGCTTCAACCGTGCTCTCGTCAACGAGTTGTTCATGCCGGCTCTTCGCTTCCGCAAAGGAGAGATCGGAATACCGACGGTGCGCTCGGTGGCGTGGTAGACGAACACGGTGCCCCGTGGAATGCGAGAAGACGTCACGCATCGCTGGACGAAGACGCCGTTGTCGTTGAACAGCTCCACCCAGTCGTTGTCGGTGATTCCCAATTCCGCAGCGTCCTTGGCGTTCAGCCACACCGGGTAGCCGCCGCGAGACAGGGTTTTCATCCGGATGTTCTCCGAGTAGGTCGAGTGGATGCTCCACTTGCCGTGCGGAGTGATGTAGTTGAAGAGCTTGCCCTGGGCTTCGGCCTTGACCCGCTCGGTCTCCAGCAGCATCGTGTGGTCCGGCCGCGGCTTGAACGTCGGGAGCGACTCACCCCAGGTCAGGTAGTTCTCATGGTCCAGGTAGAAGTGCTGGCGTCCGGTCAGCGTGCGCCACGGGACACCGCGTTCCACATTCAGCGTGTAGGGACTGTATGCCCTGCCGTCGTTCACGATTCCGCTCCACGTCGGAGTCGTGAGCACCCTTCGCGGCTGGGCAACGATGTCTGCGAACGTCGTCCGCGTGCTCCGCCGACCGTCGGCGAGATCGACCAGGTCCAGTCCCGTCTTGGCGCTTTCGGCCTCGAATGCCCGATAGGCGAGCTCGCCGTTCGACGCAGGGTCGAGCTGCAGAATGGCCTCGCACACCTGCCGATCGAACTCGAGCGAAGGGTAGGGTCTGCCGTTGAGCGCCTCGATCCCGATGGTTCGAGGCTGGCGCTCGATCAGTTGCTGGTAGAAGTCTGCGACAGGGAACCTGATCCCGTGCGCGCCGACACCGTTCTTCTCGATTCCCCGTCCGAGCGACACCATCCGTTCGTAGAGGCCGGTGTAGTCGCGCTCAATGACCTTGAACTTGGGCATGGTCTTGCCGGGAATCCCCTCGACCTCGCCCTTGGTCCAGTCACGCGTGTCGGTCTGGGCGATCTCGTCCACGGTGTCGTGCTGCAGCGGCAGCATGACGATGTCCTTCACGGGGCCCGACAGGTGAACCTCCGATAGCTCGGAGATCTTACGGGCGATCGCTTTGTAGATGGCCCAGTCCGATTTCGACTCCCACGCCGGTGCCACCGCCGCTTGCATCGGGTTGATGAAACTGTGCAGGTCGGTCGTGTTGAGATCATCCTTCTCGTACCAGGTCGCCGCCGGGAGGACGATGTCCGAGTAGAGGGCGCTCGTGTCCATCCGGAAGTTCAGATCGATGATCAGGTCCATCTTGCCGATCGGCGCTTCGGGTCGGAACGTAACCTCTTTCACCGAGTCGCCGGCGTGTTCGTCGGCAACTGCGTTCGAGTGCGTGCCGAGATAGTGGCGCAGGAAATACTCATGACCCTTGGCGGAGGTGCCGATGGCGTTGCCCCGCCAAATGAACCAGGTTCGCGGCCAATTCTCAGGAGCGTCGGGGTCGTCGATGGCGAATCGAACGTCGCCGGACTTGAGGCCCTCGACGACGAAGTCGATGATCTCGGCGTCGGTGGTAGCCCCCGACGCCTGCGCTCTCCGAGCGAGATCCAGCGAGTTCTCGCTGAACTGTGGAAAGAACGGCAGCCAGCCCTTGTGAACGGCTCGCACCTGATGATCGATCGTGTGGTCGTCGAGGCCGGCGTTTCCGGGCAGCGTGTCATAGTCGGAGTAGCCCCGCTCGTATCGCCACTGGTCGCTGTGCACGTAGTGAAACGAAGGCGTGTTCTGGTGACGGGGAGCCATCCCCCAGTCCCCTCCGAAGGCGATCGGAGCCCACGAAGCATGGGTCACGAGCTTCTCCTGCCCCACGTAGTGCGCCAGACCGCCGCCGTTGACACCGACCGAACCGGTGAGCATCAAGGCGGTGATCCCTGCCCGGTACAGCAGGTTGTTGTGATACCAGTGGTTGACGCCGGCACCGATGATGATCAGGTTCTTGCCCTTGGTCTGCTCCCCGTTTGCCAGCCACTCGCGGGCGAACCGGATGACGGTGTCACGATGGATACCGGTCTGCGATTCCTGCCACGCAGGGGTGAACGGTGCTTCGACATCGTCGTAGTCGGTCGGGTACGCACCTCCGAGGCCACGATCCACACCGAATTGGGCCATCATCAGGTCGAAGACGGTGGTGACGGCGACCCGACCCTCTTCGGTCTCGATGTACCGAACGGGCACACCGCGCGTCCGGGTCGTCCCCTCGGCAAAGTCGTCGAAGGCGACCTGCTCGACGGCGTCGTGACGCTCGACGAAGGTCAGTTCCGGATCGAGCGCCTCGCCGGTGGCCGCATCCTCCGGTTTGAGATTCCACTTGCCCTTCTCCTTGTCGGCCCACCGGAATCCGATCGTGCCCTTGGGCATACGAGGACGGTTCGACGTCCGGTCCCACCAGAGCATTTTCCACTCACCATGCTCGGTGCCGGCGTACTCGGCGACACGGCCGGCGCGCAGATACTTCCCTGCCGCCCCACCGGTGATCTCGACGAGGAACGGCATGTCGGTGGTTCGCTTCACGTAGCTGGTGAAATACGGGACCTGGCGATCGACATACGCCTCTTTGAGGACGACGTGATCGACGGCCAGCCAGAAGGCCGTGTCCTGGCCGGGATGGGCCGGGATCCACCAGTCGGCGTACTTGGCGACCTGAGAGAAGTCGGGGCTGAACACGGTGAGTTTCGCGCCGGCGTGCCGGACCTCGGAGATGAAGTGGCAGTCGGGAGTCCGGGTCATGTTGAGGTTCGAACCCACCACGGCGATGAACCTCGAGTTGTACCAGTCGGCGGATTCGTGCACGTCGGTCTGCTCGCCCCACACTTCGGGAGAGGCCGGCGGCAGGTCGCAGTACCAGTCGTAGAAACTCATGACGACGCCGCCGAACAGGGAGAGAAACCGGCTCCCCGAGGCGTAGCTGATCTGGGACATGGCAGGGATCGGAGAGAACCCGATGACACGGTCCGGGCCGTGCTTCTTCGCCGTGTGGACCGATGATGCAGCAGCGATCTCGAGCGCCTCGTCCCAGCGGATGCGACGGAACCCGCCCTTGCCTCGTGCCTGCTGGATCCGGCTGCGCTTCTCGGGATCGGCCATGATCCATGCCCATGCATCCACCGGGTCGTTGTGCAGCCGCTTGGCGGCACGCCACAGGTCGATGAGCGCCCCGCGAGCATACGGATACTTGACGCGAATCGGGCTGTAGAGATACCAGGAGAAGGAGATCCCCCGTTGGCACCCCCTCGGTTCGTACGGCGGAAGGCCGTCTTCGAGACTCGGATAATCGGTGGCCTGCAACTCCCAGGTCACGATGCCGTCTTTGACGAACACTTCCCAGGAACAGCTCCCCGTGCAGTTCACCCCGTGGGTGGTGCGCACCCGCTTGTCGTGCTGGAAGCGGTTTCGGTAGAACTCCTCCCACTTGCGCTCCGCCGGAGCGACCTTCTCTTGCGTCCAATCCTTCATCGTCCGCTCCTCAGTCGTTCCACATAACTCGTTCGAGATCTCCTGAACAACAGCATCCCCCCGAACAGCACCACCGCGCCGATCACCCCGAGAATCAACAGCAGGTCGACTCCACCCGCCGAAGACTGTGTCGTCGCGAAGTAGGCGGCGAGGTCGGCCCTCTCCGAGTCGGTGAACGGGTTCGCCCCGAACACCGGCAGCATCGTCGGGGACGGCGGGTTGGCCAGGACGGCGAGAACACCGGCGGTGCCTCCGAACCGAGCCGACAGGTCGGTGAGATCCGGCCCCAATGTGCTGCCGCCGAGGTTGTCGCGACCGCCCGCACCGTGACATGCGATGCACGCCGGTCCGCCTCCGTCCAGCCGCTGCGCACCGATGAAGATCGCCTCGCCGCGCTCGGCGGAGCCGGTCACGGCCGCCGCGGTCGTCGCGATTGCACCGGCGGTCGTGGTCGTCCCGACCGGCGACCCTTGCAGATCACCCTGCACGTAGCCGATCAGAGCGGTGATCTCCGCATCACTCAACGAGGCGAACGGGGGCATGACGCCGTCGTATTGAACTCCGAACACCTCGATCGGTCCCGAGAGCCCACCGGTGACCACGGTTCGCACGAACTCGGCGTCCTGAACCGCCGGATTGTCGACGAGAGGGGGAAACGATCCCGCGATCCCCTCTCCGGCGGGACCGTGACACGCAGCGCAATTCGTCTGATAGACCGTGGCGCCATCGGGTTCGGCGGCCGACGCCGCAGGCATGACGGCCATCGTCATGAACAGCGTCACCACAACGAGATAGCGGATCATGAATGGACTCCTTCCTCGACGTCCGAGATCTTGGTGTTCGCGAGTTCGGCCAGCAGGGCGTCACGGGCCCGGCACCATGCATCGTGCAAGGCGCAATACTCGGTCACCGGACAGGGGGTACCTCTCAGCACGCAACTGCCGTCGACGGTCGGGCCCTCGACCGCCTCGATGAGATCCAGCAGCGAGATCTCCGACGTGTCCGTGTCCAGCCGGTAGCCACCCGTGGGGCCCGGCTCGGAGGCCACCCAGCCCTTCACGACCAGCGGCTTCATCACCTGGGCGATGAACGGAATCGTGGTCCCGATGGTCCCGGCCAGGTCTGCGCCCTTGACGAGGCCGGCGGCGTGGTCGAGTTCGAATACTGCCTTCAATGCGAGATCGGCTTTCTTGGTGATCTCGAGCCGCATTACACCACCTGGGGCACCATGTGATGAGCAGCCCTCTTGAGTCCATAGGCTACGCCGAGCGACAGCACGGCGAGGATCACGAATACGACGAACCCCGTCGCGTATCCGGAGAGATCTGTGCCTTTGACGAAGAGGCCCATCAACGGCGGAACGGCGAAGCCTCCGAAGGCGCCCAGGCCGCCGACCCATCCGGCAGCACCACCGACCGCCTCGGGAACTTCCTGAGGCACCAGTTTGAAGACGGCGGCGTTGTTCACGCCCATGCCGATCGCCATGAGGATCTCCGCGAACAGCGAAAGCCCGACACTCGTCGAGACCGTCATCAGCACGGCACCTACCAGCAGCGACGCAAGCGACAGGATGGCCGTCAACTCACCCCCGATTCGGTCCGCGACCGAGCCACCGACGATGCGAATCAACGAAGCGAGGATCGAGAACGTCGCGGTGAACGCTCCCGCTGCGACGAGGGAGACCCCGAGGTACTCCTTCCAGTAGGTCGGAAGCCACGCGGTAAGGGCTATGAAGCCGCCGAACGTCGTGAAGTAGAGCACCACCATCGCCCACGTCTTCCAGTTGCGTGCCGAGATCTGGAGCGTTTGGAGCGCCGTACCGGCAGGGAACAGTTCCTCGCCGAGTTCCTGGGCGCGTGTCTTGGACTCGTCGACGGAGAGCCCGTGGTCACGGAACTGGAAGAAGGGGGCGTTCTGGCCCATGCGCCAGTAGAGGAATGTGCCGATGACGAGCAGCCCGAGCCATGCGATGTAGGCGGTGGAAAGCCCCGCCGCACTCAGGATCAGCGGCAGCAGAAAGGAGAACATACCGGGAGCAAGGTTTCCGGCACCTGCGAACGTGCCGAGCGCCCAGCCCTGGCGTGACTGCGGATACCAGTACGACACTTGGCTGATCCCGACGGAGAACGTTGCGATCCCCGCCCCGCTCAGCACACCGAGCAGCAACAGGAGCGGATACATTCCCGGTGTCAGATTGTCCGGATACAGGGTGGTGACGATGACGGCAAGACCCGTCATACCCACCACCGACGACAAGAGCAACACGATGAACGGCTTGCGTCCCCCTGTCGTGTCGACCCAGGCGGAGAACGGAATCCTCAGCAGCGATCCCGAGAGTGCCGGCGCTGCCACCAACAAACCGACCTGTCCCGGGGACAGGTCCATGATCTCCTTGAACTTGTGGGCGGTGGGTCCGAAGAGCGCCACCGCGGCGAAACCGAAGAAAAAGCCGAGGGTCGCAGCAAGAAGGCCGGAGCTCGGTGTCCCCTTCGTTCGAAGGTCGGCCATGTTCCCTCCAAGACTATTAGTCCATGACTACATGACTACAGGACCATACCGCGGGATCGACTTTGTTGTCAAGAGCAGGCGGTTGCAGGATCAGGCCTCGGGCTCTCCGTCGACGGATTCTTCGTCGACCAGGACATCTGCCGAGATCGGCGGCAGCGGGAACTGATCGGCTTGGTGCCACTCGGTTCGCACCCGGACCGGCGGTCCGGTCACACTCCCCCGCCGGCGACCCGTGTCGGGCTGTACCCGGACCGGCGCCACGGTCACACCTCCCTGTTGGCGGCCTGAGACCAACCCGACCGTCCACGCACCCAGGCCGAGGACTGCCATGATCAGGACCACGACGGTCCCGACGACCGGGATGAGCAACGCGATCACCCACAGCAGCGAGCCGACGAGAAACCCGGCCTGCCCGCTGCGCCGCCATCCGAGGAGCCGCCCCCCGACCGCCGTCAGCACGGGAATCGGAGCCAGCAGGACCCCGAGCGAGATCATCCCGAGCACCGCGAGCGCGATTGGTCCTCCGACGACGACCACAGGCAGTGCCATCTCCGGGGAGGAGGCGAGCGCGAGGCCGGCAGCGATACTCATGATCAGGACCGGCACCACCATCGCTGCCAGCCCGACGAAGAACGTGCGCACGGGGTAGTGCCGCACGGCAGTCACCGAACGTTGCAGCACGCGCGGTGCAAACCAGAACATCACGAATCCGAGAATCATGACCGTGAGTACGGTGATCAGTTGCGTCAGCGCGAAGATCGCCTGCACGGCCACGTTGGGACGCACCGGCTCTCGATGCACGATCTGGCGCCCGACATCCACGCTCTGGCCGATGACCGCGTCGGCGGAAGATCGGTAGCCGAGCGTCCCGCCGATCCGCGTCCCCGCCGGGATCTCCAATCGGCCGACCGTCACGTCCACGTCCCCGCCGACAGACCCGCCGATTCGTGCACGGTCGATCGTCTGGCCGCCGACGTCACGCCCGACGCTGCCCGACGTGTCGAGGTTGAGGGTCCATGCGAGGAGATCCCGACCGATGTCTCCGGTGACGGTGACGCTCGACGCTCCGGCGAGAAGATCGCCTCCGATCTTCCCGTCGACCCGAACCGTGGCCGCCCCCACCCTGACCGACCCGTCGACGGTGCCGGTGATCACGACACTCGACGCCACACCGGTCACACTGCCGAGCACGTGGCCGCTGATACGAAGCTCTCCCGTGGCGGCAACGAGCACATCTCCTTCGACGGTCCCCTCGATGACGACCCGATTCCCTGCCGCATAGAGATCCTCGCCCACGACGTCACCCTTTTGTACGAGAACGATATCTGCTCCTGCCCGATCGGCCGAGATGATGGGGGCACGTGCCGCCGCAGGCGCGGCGGATACCGAGAGCAGCAACCCAGAGACCGTGAGAAGCATGGCGAGTCGGAGTGAGGGCTTCATGTCACGCACCATTCTGGCCGAATCGAGAACGCATCGGCGAACCCTGGGCTCGTAGTGGTCCCCAGGACCACTACGAGCCCAGGGTTCAGGGGTTCTAGAAGGGGAACGCCTGTCGGGCGACGTCGAGCAGGGGGCCGGGAACGATGCCGAATACCAGTGTGATCGCGGCGCTGATGATCAGCACCCAGCGGATTGCCCCGACGGCCACAAAACGCCTCGGAGCAGCACCGGGCGCTTCGGCGAGTGCAGGGGACTGCATGTACATCAGCACGATCACCCGCAGGTAGAAGAAGAAGCCGGCCACCGATGCGAGCACGCCGAGGATCACGAGCCACTCGAAGCCGGCGCTCCATGCTGCCGTAAACGCTGCGAACTTCGCGATGAATCCGGACGTGAGTGGCACGCCCGACATGGACACCATGAACAGCGCCAACGAGCCCGCGAGCAGCGGTGAGCGCTCCGCGAGCCCCGTGTAGTCGCTCAGCGGCGACTCGGCTCCGGTGGGCCCCGCTACGGCGGCCACCACGCCAAACGCACCCAGGAGTTGCACGGTGTACACCGCCAGGTAGAACCAGACCGCGGGCATCCCGACGCCGCCTGCCGTGAGAGCGGTCAGAATGAATCCGGCGTGCGCCACCGACGAGTAGGCGAGCATCCGCCGCATGTCCGTCTGCGCGATCGCCAACAGCATTCCGACAACGATCGAAATGGCGGCGAGAAGGGCAAGACCGCTCGACCACTCATCGATGAACTTCGGGAACGCGAAGATCAGGATCCTGGCGAGAGCGGCAAAAGCACCGACCTTGGCCGCAGCGACCATGAAACCGACGATGCCGGCCGGAGATCCCTGATAGGCGTCTGGCGCCCAAACGTGAAACGGCGCGGCAGATACCTTGAAGGCGACTCCGACGATCAGCAGGGCCATGCCGACCTGCACGACTCCCGGACGAAGGACGACGTATGCCGAGAAGAACTGGCCGATGCCGATGACGGAGAGGGACCCCGTCCCGGCGAACACCAGCGCGGCACCGTAGATGAACACCGCCGAAGCAAACGATCCGAGCAGGAAGTACTTGAGTGCCGCCTCGTCGGCCTGCAACGTCTTTCTCGTTATCCCCGCGAGCACGTAGAGCGACATCGACGCCACCTCGAGACCCACGAAGATCAAAACCAGGTTCGTCGCGGTCGCCATGAGCATGAAACCGGTCGTTGCCATGAACACGAGCACGATGCCTTCGGCGCCTCGCCGGCCGAGTTCCTTCACCATTCCCCAACCGGCGGCGAGACCGAGGGCTGCGACACCGACGAGGAGGAAGCTCGCGAATGCCCCGAAGGTGTCGGTGATGAGCATCCCGGAGAACGACATACTCGCCGCATCGGACGCGGACGCCCACTGGAACCCGACGGCCACTCCTGCCAATGCGAGTGTTACCGCGGCTATCCATGCGTGCACTCTCGGAGGGGGCTTGCGGAAGACATCCACCATCAGCACGACGACTGCGCCCAACGTAAGGATGATCTCGGGCCCGATGGCCAGGTACGAGACGTTCACGTTACTCACCACCGATGGCCCCCAACACGTCGGCCAGGCGGCCCGGAGCGGGTGCCTGGTAGGTGGTAACGGCCTCGATCCGATTCAGCACCGCTTCCGTGGAAGGGCCGATCTTGTCGAGCGCCACCTTCGGGTAGAGGCCGATGACGAGCATCAGCGCGGCAAGCGTCGAAAGGATCGCAATCTCCCTGAAGTTGAGATCGAGCAACTTCTCATTCTCCGGTTTCGTCACCGGCCCGGTGAACACCCGCTCGTATGCCCACAGCAGATAGACGGCGGCCAGGATCACGCCGGAGGCCGCGATGATCGCGTACCACTTCAATGTCAGGAAGCTGCCCAAGAGAATCAAGAACTCGCCGATGAACCCGTTCAAGCTCGGAAGACCGATCGAAGCGAATGCCGTGAACAGGAAGAAGCCGGCGAAGATCGGCATGACCTTCTGGAGACCTCCGAAGTCCGCAATGTCCTTCGTATGGCGCCGCTCGTAGATCATGCCTACGAGCAGGAACAAGGCGCCGGTCGTGATGCCGTGGTTGAACATCTGGATCACGCCACCCTCGAGTCCCTGGGATGTCAGAGCGAAGATGCCGAGAACGATGAAGCCGAGATGGCTGACCGATGAGTACGCGACGAGCTTCTTGAGGTTCGGTTGCACGATGGCAACCGCCGCACCGTAGACGATGCCGATGACGGCGAGCACCGCCAGTACCGGAACGAACTTCAGCGTCGCGTTGGGAAACAGCCCGAGGTTGAAGCGCAGGAAGCCGTAGGTGCCCATCTTCAGCAGCACACCGGCAAGCATCACCGAACCGGCGGTCGGCGCCTCGACGTGTGCGTCGGGTAGCCATGTGTGAAATGGGAACATCGGCACTTTGATGGCGAAAGCGATCGCGAATGCAGCGAACAGCCACATCTCGGTTCCGCGCGGCATCTGGAGTGTCAGCCAGCTGAGGTAGTCGAAGCTGATCCGCCCGGCATGCTGGCTGCCGTACATCAAGGCCATGGCGATGATGCCGGCCAGCATCAGCGCCGAGCCGAACGCCGTGAAGATGAAGAACTTGACCGCGGCGTAGATCCGCCGTTCGGAGCCCCACACGCCGATGATGAAGTACATCGGCACCAGGATGACTTCGAAGAACACGAAGAACATGAACATGTCCAGGCTGAGGAAGACGCCCATGAGGCCTCCCTCGAGCAGCAGGTTGAACACGACGAACTGCTTCATCCTCTTCGAGATCGATGTCGACGCGGCGAGTGAGATCGGCATCAGGATCGCCGTGAGTATCACCATCAGTAGGGAGATCCCATCGACTCCCATGTGCCACGAGATCCCCCACGGCGCGTACCAGCTCACATTCTCGACGAACTGGAATCCGGCCTCACCGGTCTTGAAGACGTAGAACAGGTACCCGGCGAGTGCAAGCGGAAGGATGCTCAGCGCGAAGCCGACCGGGAGGAACAACTCCTTCCGACGCGACGGAAGCAACGCGACCACGATCGCCGCCGCGAAGGGGAGGAGGATCAGTACGGTCAGGATTGGGAAGTCAGACTGCACCGCTACAGCCCTCCCGTGCTCAGGAACCAGATGACGAAACCGACCACGCCCGCGGCGATCGTCAACGCGTAGTTACGTACGTATCCACTCTGCAGGGGTCGCAGTGCAGCTCCGATCCGACGAACGACGTTGCCCACGCCGTTGACGGCACCGTCGATGAGTTTCTGATCCAGAACGAATGCCGACCAGGCGGAAGCGAGCTTGCCCGGAGCGACGACGAGGGTGCCGTACACGTCGTCCAGGTAATAGGCGTTCCCCATGCGGCGCCACAGTGACGGGATGTTCATCGTCCACGATTCTTCCGCACCGCCTGGACGGGAGTAGAGCCGCCAGGCGATGGCGATTCCGCCGAGGGCAACAAGCACCGAGAGTGAGGCCAGGAGCCATAGCACCAGCCCTCCTGGTTCGCCGGCCAGGCCGACCCCTTCGAACGACGGTTCCAGGAAATGCTCGAGGCCGGCCCTGAACGGTGTGTTGATGAGTCCTCCCACGGTGGCCAGGACGGCAAGGACCATCAACGGGATCGTCATGACCTTGGGGGCCTCGTGCGGATGCACACCCTCCTCCCATCTCGGTTCACCAAGGAAGGTCAGGACGAACCACCGGGTCATGTAGAAGGCGGTGAGTCCCGCGGTGATCAGGCCGATCGCCCACAGGACGATCCACCAGCCACCGCGGTTGAACACCGTCCCCAGGATTTCGTCCTTGGACCAGAAGCCGGCGAACGGCGGGATGCCGGAGATCGCGAGCGTTGCGATCACCATCGTGATCCCTGTGGTCTTCATCTTCGACCACAGGCCTCCCATCTTGAAGATGTTCTGCTCGTCGGACATTGCGTGGATCACGGCGCCGGCACCGAGGAACAGCAACGCTTTGAAAAACGCATGCGTCATGAGGTGGAACACACCGGCGACGTATGCAGCGGATCCGACACCGAGGAACATGTAGCCCAGCTGGCTGATCGTCGAATAGGCGAGCACTCGCTTGATGTCGGATTGCGCCATCGCGATCGTTGCGGCGAAGAACGCCGTCAATGCACCGATGGTCGCCACGACGATGGAGGCCGTGTCGGACAACGCGTAGATAGCGGAAGTCCTGGCGATCATGAACACGCCCGCGGTGACCATCGTCGCTGCATGGATCAAGGCCGAGACCGGTGTGGGACCCTCCATTGCGTCCGGCAGCCAGACGTACAGGGGCAGCTGTGCGGACTTGCCGGTGGCGCCCACGAGGAGCAGAAGCCCGACGGCGGTGGCCGCACCGGCGCCCAACAGCTTTCCCGGATCGTCGAGCACGGTCGTGTAGGAGAGCGTCCCGAACGTGGCGAAGATGATCATCAGGCCGATGAGGAAGCCGAAGTCGCCGATCCGGTTGACGATGAACGCCTTCTTGCCGGCGGCTGCGGCACTCGGACGGACATACCAGAACGAGATCAGCAGATACGAGCACAAGCCGACCAGCTCCCAACCGACGAAGAGAACCGCAAAGTTGTTCGCCAACACGAGGATGAGCATCGACGTCGCGAACAGGTTCAGATAGACGAAGAAGCGGCCGAAACGGTCGTCCCCACGCATGTACCCGATGGCGTACACATGGATGACGGCTCCGACACCGGCCACGACGAGCACCATGAGCGCCGCGAGTGGATCCCACAGGAACTCGACGGTGGCGCCGAGGGCGGGGATCCAGTCGAACACGCGCACCACCTGAGGCTCGGCCCCGCCCTGGAAAAGGGGTATCGCGGCGATCAGGCCGATCAGGAACGACCCCCCGATCATGCTCGAAGCGATCCAGCCCGCGAGCGGTTCGCCGATCCGGCGGCCGAAGAAGTGCAGGAACACGGTCCCGAGCGCCGGCAGCAGGATGATCAACCAGATGTTGCGAATGAAGAACTCGGTCATCCTCATCCCCTCAGCTCATGGAGCTCGTCGACGGACGTTGTCTGCCGATTGCGGAACACGGCGACGATGATCGCCAACCCGACCACGACCTCCGCGGCGGCAACGACGAGAACGAAGAACACCGCAAGCTGTCCGGTGAGGTCCCGCAACTGACGGCCGGCCGCAATGAACGTCAGGTTGACGGCGTTGAGCATCAACTCGATGCACATGAACATCACGATCGCGTTCCGGCGGATCAGGAGCCCGAGCGCGCCGATCACGAACAGGGCCGCCGCGAGCGTCATGTACCAGCCTGCAGTAACGATCACGGCCGCTCCCTCTTCCGGGCCGGGAAGTAGGCCAGGGCGATCGCTCCGACTGCTGCAACGATGAGCAAGAGCGCGGTCGCCTCGAACGGCAGCACCCATCCACCGAACAGGCCGGCGCCGATCGCTTCCGCGGTCCCGTTGGGGGCCTCGCCAGGTTTGGGAATCCCGGTGACCCACGACCAGTTGTTTCCGGCGACCACCGCGATAACGACGCCGAGCGTCACCAGGCCGAGCAGGAACACGAGCAGTCGCTGACCGGGGAGATGCTCGGTGAGGTCTTCGGAACGGTCGACGCCGATGAGCATGATGACGAACAGGAACAGTGTCATGACCGCACCGGCATAGACCATCACCTGTACGACGGCGACAAAATGGGCAAGGTGCACGACGTAGAGAACAGCGAGCGACAGCAGCGTGAGGATCAAGCCCATCGCAGACTTGACCGGGTTCTTCGCGAACACCACCGACAGCGCGCCGACCAGAACGAGGGCACCGAACAGGAAGAAGAGAACCAGCTCGGTCATGCCTCCTCCCCCGATTGTCCCTTCTCGGGTTCGCGAGCCTTGCCGGCTCTGGGTGTCCAGGCGACGACGCCCTCATACGCCACTCTTCCGGCCGGAGCCGTCGCCCGCATCCACCCGTCACCTTCGGTGAGTTCGTCGTAGTTGGCGAGGGGATCGTTGTCGAACATGTGATTCGGTGAGCCGTCCTCGTTGACGAGGAGTTCCTTCTTGGTGTAGATGCCGTCCTGACGGTCTGTCACCGACATCTCGAACAGGTGCGTCAGTGTGATGGCCTCGGTCGGGCACGCCTCGACGCAGAGCCCGCAGAAGATGCACCGCAGCATGTTGATGTCGTAGACGAACCCGTAGCGCTCCCCCGGGCTGACCGGAGCGTCCGGAGGATTGTCGGCGCCTCGAACGTAGATGCAGTGCGCGGGACATACGCCCGCACACAGTTCGCACCCGATGCATTTCTCGGTCCCGTCGGGATAACGGTTCAATTGGTGTCTGCCGTGGAATCGCTGCGGTTTGACACGGAATTCCGTCGGGTACTTCTCGGTCACGAGACCGTCCTTGAACA
The DNA here is from genome assembly GCA_002897675.1 of bacterium BMS3Abin02. Taxonomy (NCBI): domain Bacteria; species bacterium BMS3Abin02. The sequence goes on from BDSU01000024.1 coordinate 36,123, forward strand.
CGGTCCTCACTCCGATCCCGAAGGTGACCTTGAGGCCCTTGGCGAACTCGGAGATCATGCCCATGGCAATCCAAACTGCCGGATTCCTACGACGATGGTGACGAACACAAGCCACGCGAGCGCGGCGGGAATCAACCCTTTCCAGCCAAGCACCATCAGTCGGTCGTAGCGAATCCGCGGCAACGTGGCGCGAATCCACATGAACACGAACAGGACGACGAGTGTCTTGACGAAGAAGTAGACGATGGGGAGTAGTGCCGAGATCCACACAGGGATGCGCCCGTCGAGGGTCGGACCGTTCCACCCGCCCAGAAAGAGGGTCGTTGTGATCGCCGACATGTTGAACATGTTGATGTACTCGGCGAGGAAGAAGAAGGCGAACCGGATGCTCGAGTATTCGGTATGGAATCCGCCGACGAGTTCCTGCTCGGCCTCCACCATGTCGAACGGTGCCCTGTTGGTCTCGGCCACACCGGCGATGAAGAAGATAGCGAACGAGATGAACATCGGGATGATGTTCCACCTGGGAATGACCATCAGAACCGGCCAGCCGAACAGGTCGGCGAACGAACCGGATTGTGACGCGACAATCTTCTGGATGGAGAGACTGCCCGAGTAGAACACGACGGGGACCAGTGCCAGTCCCATCGCAGCCTCGTACGAGATCGCCTGCGCGGTGGCCCGCACACTGCCGAGCAACGGGTACTTCGACCCGGAAGACCACCCTGCCATCACGATCGCGTACACGGCGATCGACGAGAACGCGAGGATGTACAGCAGGCCGATATTCAGGTCGGTTCCCTGGAGGCTGATCGTTCGCTCGACGCCGCCGAGTGTCACGGTGAACGACCGTCCGATCGGGATCACCATGAAGATGAGGAAGGCGGGCACCAACGCGATGACCGGAGCAAGGATGTACATGCCGAACTCGGCCTTGCGCGGGGTGATCGGCTCCTTGAAGAACAGCTTCAACCCGTCGGCGAGCGTCTGGAGCATTCCCCACGGGCCTGCACGACTCGGTCCGATCCGGTTCTGCATGTCGGCAACGATCTTGCGCTCGGCCCAGACGAGCAGCAGGACGACCACCAGCAGGAGACCGAAGATCACCAGGACCTTGACTCCGGCGATGGCCACATCCCACCAGTCCATCAGGCACTCACCTCCTTGCGGACCGTAACAGCGAGTTGATCGCCGAGGGGCGGCATCTCCGGTTGATTGAACGGAACGTAGACGACTCCTTCGACGAGCGAGGCGTCGAGCACCGCCGGCATCACCACCGTGGTCGAAGGAGTCTGCACCGAGACCTCGTCTCCCGAGACGACCCCAAGCGATGCTGCGTCGAGCGGATGCAGATGAGCGGACGCTCCCGGCGCGAGGTGGTGCAGCGACAGCGACCTGCGCATCTCGACACCGTCGTCGTACAGTGTCCTGGCGAGGTGCAGGACCAGAGGCGCGGATACCGACTCGAGCGCATGGTCCACCGGCGTGTAGCGCAAGGGCTGATCTGCGTCGGCGCCAGGGATGACGACACCGTCACCGAAGGCGAGCGAGCTCCAGGTGACCCCGGCGTACGCGGGCGCCACTTCGGCGATCTCTGCAGCGATGGTCTTCGCGCAGTCGAAACCCATCGGCGCGTCCAGCCGGCGCGCAATCTCTTCGAGGATCGACCAGTCCGGCTGCGTCTGGCCGGGGCCTGCGACGACGCGGGTGACCTTCTGCACCCTTCCCTCGAGGTTGGTTGCCGTACCTTCCTTCTCGGCGAACGCTTCCACAGGCAACACGACGTCGGCGCGTGCCGAGGAGTCCGTGAGGAACAGGTCCAGTGCGACCACGAACTCGGCCTTGTCGAGGGCTTCGGCCGCGAGAGCGCCATCCGGGACGTCGCGCACAGGATCGGCTCCCACCATCACCAGCGCCTTCAGCTCGCCGGTCACCAACCCCTCGAGGATCCCTCGAGCATCGCGTCCCTCGTGGTCGGGGACCGCTCCGAAATCCGCTTCGAAGGAGGCCACCTGGTCCGCATCGTCGAGTGACACTCTTCCCGGCAGCAGCCTCGGTGCCAGTCCCATGTCGAGCGCCCCGTAGACATTCGATCGTCGGACGAGCGGCATGATCTTGGCGTCGGGCAGTGTCAGTGCGAAGGCTGCAACCGACTCGGCGAGTCGTGGATCCTCGGTGAGGCCCGTCCGGCCGATGATCGCCACCACCGGACCTTCGCCGAGCACGGAGCGTGCGGCGGCGAACTCTCCCTCGCCTGCAGCGAGGGCACGCAGCACTTCAGGTCCCTGCCCGGGGCGGTAGGTGATCTTGTGCTTCGTTCGGTCGTCGAGACCCGTTCTCCGCGGATGCACGACGACGAGTTTCGCGCCGTGTTTCTGGGCCGCCTGTCGCACCCGTAGGTACAACGTGCCCACTTCTTCTTTGAGGTCCGGAGCCCACACGAGGATGGCGTTCGCGGCATCGAGATCGGAGATCCGTGCCCTGCGATCTGGCGCAGCGAGGAGTCGCGGATCGAGTCCGTCGTCCATCTGGGCATCCACGTGGTTCGACCCTACGACAGTCCGCATGAACTTGGAGAACGCGTAGGCGTCCTCGTTCGTGCCGCGTGCTCCACCAAGGCCTGCAACTGCGGCTCCGCCCTCTGCCTCGATGATCTCCTCGAGGCGTGCTGCGGTCACATCGAGTGCTTCGGCCCACGAGGCCTCACGGTGGCTGCCGTCTTCGTTCCTGATGAGCGGCACCTCGAGCCGATCTTCCGAGCCGATGAACTCGAAGCCGAACCTGCACTTGTCGCTCAACCAGCCCTGGTTCGTGGCATCGTTGTCGACGCCGTTGAATCGCAGAACCCTGTTTCGACTCGTGTCGATCTCGATGCTGTCGCCCACGGTGCAGTGATGACACGTCGACTCGGCCTTCTGCAGGTCCCATGGCCGTGCCTTGAATCGGTACGGCACCGCGGTGAGCGCGCCAACGGGGCAGATTTGGACCGTGTTGCCGGAGAAGTAGGAGGCGAACGGCTCGTTCGGGAACGTGGCCATGTGGTTGTTGTTTCCCCTGGCGGTGAACTCGATGAGTGGATCGCCGGCCACCTCCTCGGCGAATCGGATACAACGCCAGCAGAAGATGCAGCGCTCGCGGTCGAGCAGCACGAGGTCGGAGACGGGTATCGGCTTCTCGAAGTGGCGTTTCTCTTCGACGAATCGGCTCTCTCCGGGCCCATAGCCGAGGGTCTGATCTTGAAGGGGACATTCGCCGCCCTTGTCGCAGATCGGGCAGTCGAGAGGGTGGTTGATGAGCAGGAACTCGAGAACGCCTTCCCGGGCCTTCTCGACGACCGGCGTCTTCGTGTGCACAACCATCCCGTCGGCGGCTTCGAGGGTGCAGGCCGTGGTGAGGACCGCTCCCCTCGGGGTCTCCAACTCGATGAGGCACATCCGACACTTGCCGACCGGGTCCAGGCGCGGGTGGTAGCAGAAATGAGGGATGTAGGTGCCGTTGGCGATCGCGGCATCGATGACCAGTTGACCCTTCGGGACTTCGAACTCCTGACCGTCGACGGTGACCTTCACGAGATCAGTCAAAGGGGCACCCCCCGCCTTGGATGTGTGCCATCACTTCGTCCTTGAAGTAGCGCGTGATCGACGTGATCGGTGATACCGAGGACGGCCCCAACGGGCAGATGGTGGTCATCTTCGGAGGCCATAGGAGACCCGGGCTGATGTTGTCGGCGACGTCCAGAAGGAGATCCGTGTCGACCTCCCGGCCGGATCCTTCTTCGATGCGGCGCAGGATCTGTTCCTCCCACGTCGTCCCCTCTCGGCAAGGAGTGCACTGGCCGCACGATTCGTGTGCGAAGAAGCGAACGACCCGCTCGGCGGCACGGACCACACATGTCGTGTCGTCCATGACGATGACCGCGCCCGATCCCAGCATCGACCCGGCCTTGCCACATGCGTCTTTCGTGATCTCATCATCGAGATGCTGCGACGGTACGAACCAGGGCGCACTGGCACCGCCGGGGATCCAGGTCTTGAGCTCGTTCCCGGATCGGATTCCCCCGACGACGTCGAAGATGAGCTCTCTCCACGTGATGCCGTGCGGAAGTTCGTAGTTGCCGGGTCGGTTCACGTGGCCGGACACGGAGAACAGGAACGTGCCCGTGTCGACGTCGTGGCCGAGGGCTCGATAGGCGTCCGCGCCGTGCTCGAGGATGTACGGCAAGTTGGAGACCGTCTCGACGTTGTTGACGATCGTCGGCATCATGTAGAGACCCTTGGCGGCCGGGAAATAGGGCGGCTTGATGCGAGGCTCGCCACGTCGACCTTCGAGGCTGTTGATGAGGGCGGTCTCTTCACCGCAGATGTAGGCACCGCCCCCGAGGTGGACGGTCACCTCCAGTTCATAATCGGTCCCAAAGATCCCCTTGCCGAGGAAGCCCTTGGCGTAGGCCTCCGCGAGCGCACGCTGGACTCGCCGCGCCGGCAGCGGATACTCGCCCCGGATATAGATGAATGCCTCGTGGACCTCGTTGGCGACCGCCGTGATGATGATGCCCTCGATCATCTGATGGGGGTCCCGTTCGAGAAGTTGGCGGTCTTTGAAGGTTCCCGGCTCTGACTCGTCGCCGTTGACGACCAGGTAGGCGGGGCGGGCCGGAGCGAGGAAACTCCATTTCAGGCCTGCGGAGAATCCTGCGCCACCACGCCCGATCAGTCCGGAGGACTTCACCAGTTCGACGAGTTCGTCCCTGGTCATGTCCATCGCCTTGCGTGCTCCCGCATAGCCGCCGGTCGCCTCGTAGGTCTCCATCGTGTGACTGTCGGACGGGTGCTCGATCATCCGTCTCGTCAGCACCAGCGGGTAGGCGCTCATGAGGCGCCTCCTGCCGTCCCGTATGGATCGAACGCGGGAAAGGGTCCGACGGCACCCTGCGGCTCGGCGATTGCGGGATCGAACGAACGTGCGCCACCGAAGCGTTCCTGGAGTTCGGCCGCCGTGACCATCGTCGGCTTGGTCTCACGAAGCCACCGGATCATTGCCGCGACGGCGTCGGGAGAGACTCCTTCGACGAGTTCGTAGTTCACCTGGACGGCCGGCGCGCCACCGCAGGCTCCGATGCACTCGACGTGCTCGACGGTGACGACCCCGTCTGCATCGGTCTCACCTGCAGGCACCCCGGCTTCCTCTTCGGCCGAGGTCATGACGTCGTCGGCGCTGTTGAGCATGCAGACGATCGACGTGCAGACCGACACGAGGTACTCGCCCTGCGGAACGAGCTTGAACATCCCATAGAAGCTCGCGACCGATTCCACCTGCACCGGCGTCAACCCGGTCAGCTCTGCGACCTGGCGCATGCCGTCTTCGGTCAGGTAACCGTCTTCGCGCATGGCGATGTAGAGCAAGGGCATGATGGCGGATCGTTTCTGTGGGTACCGGTCGATGAGGGACCGGGCCCGGGCGAGGGTCTCGACACTCCAGCTCATGATCCGATTCCTGTCAATGCTGGCGTCGAATATCGACGCTGATAGTGACGAGAATCCGGTCTCTTCATCGGTCCACGTCTCCAATCACCGGATCGAGCGACGAGATGGTCGCAACCGTGTCTGCGATGAGCGAATCGGCCATGGCGATGGGCAGCATCTGGAGGTTGCAGAACGACGGCGTGCGCATGTGCATCCGCAACGGACGTGTGCCTCCGTCGGACACCAGGTATGCGCCCAGTTCGCCCCTCGGGGATTCGATCGCCACGTACGTTTCGCCTTCGGGCACCTTGAACCCCGCAGTGAAGATCTTGAAGTGATGGATCAGTGCCTCCATCGACTGGTCGATACGTGCACGAGGCGGCGGGGTCACCTTGCGGTCCTCCGTGCGGTAGTCGCCTTTCGGAATCGACTCTGCGACCTGACGCACGATGTCCAGCGATTGAGTGATCTCCTGCACCCGGACACGGTACCGGTCATATACGTCGCCGTTCTCCCCGACCGGGACCTCGAAGTCATACTGCTCGACTCCGCTGTACGGCCGGGTCTTGCGCAGATCCCATCCGACCCCGGTGGCGCGCAGGTTCGGGCCGGTCGTCCCGTAGGCCAGGGCCTCCTCGGAGGTGATGACTCCAACGCCGATCGTGCGCTCTTCCCAGATCGGGTTGTGCCTGAGCAGGTCGTCGTAGTCTGTGACGCCGGCGATCACCTTCTCGATGATGTCTTCGATGTCGGCTTCCCAACCGTCCGGAAGGTCCGCAGCGACCCCGCCGGGGCGGATGTAGTTGTGGTTCATCCGCAGCCCCGTCGTCTTCTCGAAGAAAGCGAGGATGGCTTCGCGGTCGCGAAACCCGTACAGCATCATGGACAGTGCGCCGATGTCCATGCCGGCGGTCGCGAGGAACACCTGATGGCTGGCGATCCGGTTCAGTTCGGTCATGAGTATCCGGATCGCCTGCGCGCGCGGTGGGATCTCGACCCCCAGGAGTTGTTCGACAGCAAGCGAGAACGCAAGCTCACTGTGTAGCGGAGACAGGTAGTCCATCCTGGTCACGTTCGTCGGGCCTTGGAGGAAGCTCAGCTGCTCTCCGGTCTTCTCCATGCCTGTGTGGAGGTACCCGATGATCGGTTTGGTCCGGCGGATGATCTCGCCTTCGAGTTCGATCTGAAGGCGCAACACCCCGTGGGTGGAAGGGTGCTGCGGACCCATGTTGATGATCATCAGTTCGTCTTCGGGGATCTCTTCCTCCACGATGAAGTCGTCATCGACTCGAATGCCCTCCTGTTCGACGAGGCGGCCTTCGGTCTCCTCGACGAACATCTCTTGGGCGCCCTCGTCCGTCGAGTCCTTCACCCACTCGGGTTCTTCGGTCCCGGAGATCCAGATCTCGTGCAGTTGGCGCTCGTCACTCATGATGCCTCCGGCGACGACTTGAACTGGATGGGGACGGACCCGACGCCGTAGTCCTTACGAAGCGGGTGACCCTCCCATTCATCGGGGAGCAGAATCCGCGTAAGGTCGGGATGGTCCTCGAACGTCACCCCGAACATGTCGTAGGCCTCCCGCTCGTAGAAGTTGGCGCCCGGGTACACCGGCACCAGCGAATCGACGATCATGTCGTCCTCCGGCATCGACGCCCGCAGACGGACACGAAGATTGTGCTGGAGCGAAAGCAGACCGGCAACGAGTTCGAAGCGAACAGGTCGCTTACCGAGGAAGTCCACGACGGTCTCGTCGACCAGCATCTCGAACCCGGCATCCCGTGCCGCCTGTGCGACCTCGCGCCATCGGTTCTTGGGCACCATGAGCACGTCTTGATCACTCGACAGCGTCCATTCGACGTCGTCGAACAGGTCGGCAATCCCGCCGATGACGGGGTCCGGTGCGGCCAATGGTGTGGTCTCGTCGGCCATCAGTGGGCGATCTCTCCGGAGACGATCTTTGCTTGAAGGGTGAGGATGCCGTGCATCAACGACTGTGGCCCTGGTGGGCACCCGGGGATGTAGATGTCGACCGGCACGATCTCGTCGACGCCCTGCACCAGGGCGTAATTGTTGAACATGCCTCCCGATGACGCGCACGCGCCCATCGAGATCACCCACTTCGGCTCGGGCATCTGGTCATACACCTGCCGGAGTACGGGTGCCATCTTCTGCGATAGGCGCCCGGCGACGATCATCAGGTCGGCCTGCCGGGGCGACGCACGGAACACTTCCATGCCAAAGCGAGCAAGGTCGTAGTGTGCGGCACCCGTGGCCATCATCTCGATCGCACAACATGCGAGCCCGAACGTGGCCGGCCACATCGATCGGGTCTGCGCCCAATGAGCCAGCTTCTCGACCGTCGACGTGAGGATACCGGGCGCACCACCGGTCGAGGCCATTACGCGGCCTCTTGTTCACGGACATAGCGGGAACGGCGCTTCACGTTCCAGTCGAGTGCCCCACGCTTCCAGACATACCCGAGCGTCTCGATGATGAGCAACGTGAAGATGCCGACCGCCGCGATGCCATACCAGCCCAGTTCACGAAACTGGACGGCCCACGCGAACAAGAAGATCGTTTCGATGTCGAAGATCACGAACAACATCGCGACGAGGTAGAACTTGACGGGGAATCGCTGGGCAGGCTCATGCTCAGGAACGATGCCGCACTCGTACGGCGCAAGCTTCTCCGGTGACGGCTTCTTTGGAGCGATGAGCCAGGAGATTCCGATGCTGGCGAATCCGAAGGCCACGACCAGCACGAACATGATGGCGACTGGCAGGTAGTCGGCAAGATTCACGGCCAAACCCTTCCCTCGGTCCCCGCAAGATTAGAAGTGGTGAGGGACCTGAACAAAACGCAACGATATCGCCTCCGGCAAGCCGTCATGATTCTCGATCACCGTCCAACGCGGCCGCTACCGCCGCCTGCGCGTGCAGGGCCGTCGTGTCGAACACAGGCACCGGAGAATCTTCTGCACCGATCAGCATGCCGATCTCGGTACAGCCGAGTATCACCCCTTGGGCACCGTCGGAGACGAGTCGCTCGACGATCCTTCGGTATTGGGCTTTCGAATCGTCGTTCGTCACTCCGAGACACAGCTCGCCGAAGATGACGTCGTTGATCAGCGCTCGATCGTCCGGCTCTGGGATGGCGACGGCGATTCCGTAGTTGCTCTCGAGCCACCCCCGGTAGAAGTCCTGCTCCATCGTGTACCGGGTGCCGAGCAGACCAACCGTTTGGAGTCCCGTTGCGGCGATCGCCCTGCCGGTCGCGTCTGCGATGTGGATGAATGGAATGGAGACGGCACCGGCAACCGCAGGAGCGACCTTGTGCATCGTGTTGGTGGCCAGGATCAGCACTTCTGCACCCGCCGCTTCGGTCCGACGCGCAGCCTCCACGAGTGCGGCACCTGCCGCCTCCCAGTCCCCCCGCTGTTGCATCTGCTCGATCGGCGCAAAATCGACGGACACGAGCACGAGATCCGCGGAGTGGAACCCGCCGAGCCTGCCGGCTACCTCCTCGTTGATCAGCTCGTAGTAGTCCCGACTGGATTGCCAGCTCATCCCCCCGATGATGCCGATGGTCTTGATGCTCGCTCCTTCGTCGTTCGCAGTCCCCGGCACCTCGTACCCGGTACGTCCGCGTACGCTACCTGTATGGAGACGACTACGTACGACCCAGAGACGGCGCTGATCGTCGTCGACGTGCAGAACGATTTCGCCGACGCAAGCGGCAGCCTCTCCGTCCCGGATGGAGTAAGCATCATCCCGGTAGTCAACACGGAGATCGCCAAGGCACGAGACGCAGGGGCGATCGTCGTCTACACGCGGGACTGGCATCCTGCATCGACACCTCATTTCGCCAAGGACGGAGGTATCTGGCCTGTTCACTGTGTGGCCGGCACGTGGGGCGCCGAGTTCCACCCCGGGCTCGTCGTGAAAGGACCGGAGATTCGCAAGGGCAGCAACGGTGAGGACGGCTACTCGGGTTTCACGATGCGAGACCCGGAAACGGGAACGGAGATTCCGACCGAGCTCGACTCCCTGATGAGAGATCGGAACGTGGGGCGACTCGTCGTCGTCGGGCTCGCAACCGACTACTGCGTCAAATGCACCGCGCTGGACGGATTACGACTCGGGTATGACGTGACCGTTCTCGGCAGGGCGGTCCGAGCGGTCGACCTGCGAGAGGGAGACGGGGAACGCGCTCTTGGAGCAATCGAGGCCGCAGGCGGGACCGTCGAGTGATCAGCGGCTGGATTCGAAGCGTCACCGGCCACAACGTCAGCGGTCTTCGACTGATGCCTGGTGCCACGTCGTCTTCCGTGTATGCCGTCACACTCGAAGATGCCCCCCCGGTCGTCCTCCGCCTGTTCACGAACGAGCGCTGGCTCGCGTGCGAGCCGGATCTGGCCACGCACGAAGCGGCGGCGCTGACGCAGGTGGAGCACATCGACCTCCCCACACCCGAGATCGTCGCGCTCGATCCGGATGGCTCGCAGACCGGCGTCCCTGCCGTGCTGATGACCCTGCTGCCGGGGACCGTCGAGTTGCGGCCCGACGACCTCGACAGGTGGCTCGCGGCTCTCGCCGAGCCGTTGAACGTCCTCCACGCGAGTCCGATGCCCACCTTCGCATGGGAGTACGACCCCTGGATCGAGCACGGCCTTCAGACACCGGAGTGGGCAGAATGCCGCGACGTCTGGGAGAAGGCGTTCGACCTCCTTGCCCAAGGCATGCCGGAGGAGCGGCCGCGTTTTCTGCACCGCGACTACCACCCGACGAACATCCTCTGGGCCGACGGCGCCATCAGCGGGATCGTCGACTGGGTGAACGCGTGCGTCGGCCCTCCGAGTGCGGACATCGCCCACTGCCGGCTGAACCTTGCACTCATGTACGGGTACGAGGCTGCGGAGCGATTCCTCGGGCATGTCGACGATGCCTACGACCCGATCTGGGACTTGGTTCCGGCCCTCTCTGGACTCGAGGAGTTCAGCGTCTACACGCCATGGACCGACTTCGGACTGCAGCATCTGTCCGAGCCGCTCGTACGCGAGCGCCTCGAAGGCTTCATTGTCAGATCGCTGGCGTCACAAGGCGCATGAAAGAGTCCGAATTCAGGCTCTCGGCACGAGGCGCACCATGCGCTCCAGTGCCGAGTAGGCGGCCTCGCCGATGTTCGTCTCCTCGGGATCGAGCAGGTTGGCCATCACTTTCAACACCCATTCCATCAGCGGCTTCGACCGCAGGCCGGCGTGAGTCACTGCCCACATGACACGCGGGCTGCCGATCGCCCTGACGAACAGCCTCGCCATCCGGTAGTAGAGACCATACGTGTCCTGGAGTTCGCGTGGGTAGCGCTGGAGCAAGGACAGATCGTTGGCAGCCAGCGCCTCGTGGACATGGCGCGCCGCGGCACGGCCCGTCTCGTAGGCGTACGCGATCCCTTCACCGTTCCACGGATTGATCATCCCCGCCGCGTCGCCTGCCACCACCCAGTTGGCACCGGCCTGGGGCCCCACCGAGAGGCCCATCGCCAGCTTTCCCCCCTTCGGTTTGGACAGTGCACCGTCCTCGGTGAGCTTCCAGTACCGAGGCGCGGCCCGCACGTAGGCGTCCATCATCCTGGACGTGTTGACGTGCTTCCAGTCGGAAAACGTCGAGACCAGGCCGACTCCGACGTTTACGGTCCCGTCACCGAGAGGGAACACCCACCCGTAGCCGGGCATCTGTGCACCCGTCTCGTCCCGGATGTCGAGTTGGTTCTCCATGAACCCATCGTCGGAACGGGGACTCGAGTAATAGCCTCGGAGAGCCATCCCCATCGGATAGTCCCTGCGACGTGAAGTGCCCAGCGCTCGCCCAAAGCGAGACATCGACCCGTCTGCAACCACGACGGCCTTTGGACGGAGCACTTCGACACCCGAGTCCGACCGGACGGAGACGCCATCGAGTCGCCCTTCGTCGAAGATCGGGGTTGCTTCACTGCGTTCGAGCACGGTGACGCCTTGCGCCCTCACGAGTTCGGCGACTTGCGTATCGAGGTCGAGTCGACGAATCACGCCGCCCCATTTGGGGAAGATCGGATGGTCCGGCCATTCGATTTCGACCTTGAGGTCATTGCCCGCATACGACCGCAGGCCGGATACCCGGTGGAACTGGGGAACCGAGAAATCGAAGTCCATCTCCTGGAGCTGGAAGATGGATCGCGGCGTGAGTCCGTCCCCGCAGGTCTTCTCCCGCGGGTATGCCTTCTTCTCGAGGAGCGCCACCGATCTGCCGGCTCGGGCCAGCCAGTAGGCGGCTGCACAACCTGCAGGACCTCCGCCCACGACGACGACATCGGGATGTTGCACCATTCGAGCAACCAGCCTACCGGGGCTGAGAGCGGAGCAGTCAGGGAACGATCGGGAGACCCGCCTGTGCCCAGGCCACGATCCCGCCACCGATGTCCTCCACATGAGTGAACCCGAGTTCACGCATGATCACCAACGCCTGGCCGCTCCTGCTCCCGGTGCGGCAGTAGATGACGTAGCGATCGTTCTTGTCCAGCTGGGACAGTTTGTCGCGGAAGTCCGGTGCATAGAAGTCGATGTTGTCGGCGCCCGCGAGCTTGCCCGCGCCGTATTCCTCCGGCGTCCGAACGTCGAGCAGGACGAAACCGGCATCACCGAGTCCGGCTTGAATCTCCTGGTACGCCTCCGCAGGGGTGATCGTCTTGATCTCCTGGGTAACGGTTGCGGTGCCGCCACACGCTCCGGCCAGGAGCCCGAAGACGACCGTCATGATGAGTAGCTTGCGCATGGTGACCTCCAAGAGCGGGAATAATACCCTCCGGGGGTATTTACTCCGCCATGACGACCCCCTTCTGCATCGTCGACACCGACCGCCATGGTCCGTCGATTTCGACCGATCGCATCACCCGAATATCGTTCCCTTGGTGTCGAACGTTCCACAGCCAACCATCAACCGCCTTCCCCGCTACCTGTTCTGCCTCAAGCAGCTGAGGCCGGGGATCGAGACCATCTCGTCCTCGGAGCTGGCCAGGTTGGCCGACGAGACCGCGGCCACCGTCCGGCGGGACCTCTCCTGCCTCGGCTCTCACGGCGTACGAGGTGTTGGGTACGACATCAAGCGGCTTGCCACCGAGATTCGCGACCAGCTCGGCCTCTCCCGATCCTGGGATGTTGTGATCATCGGCGCAGGCCACCTCGGAACCGCTCTTGCCCACTACGAGGGGTTCGAAGGGGAAGGACTTCGGGTGATCGGAATCTACGACTCCGCTCCGGCCAAGATCGGCGCGCGTTTCGAAGCGCTGACGGTCAAGCATCCCGATCGGATGGCGGAAGATCTCGCCGGGTCTCCCAGGGCCTTCGGTATCATCACCGTCCCGGCGGATGCGGCGCAGGATGCCGCCAATCTCCTGATCGATGCCGGAGTCACCGGGATCCTCTCATTTGCGCCGACACTGCTGACGACCCCTCATCATGTGTTCGTACGGCATGTGGACCTCGCCACCGAACTCCACGTTCTCGCCTACTACGCGGCCGCACGTCAACGTTCGGCCTGAGCCGATCAACGCTTCGAGCGCTCGCTCGATATCGCCAATGTCTCCGCAGGAGCCGGCTCTGCAACGATCGGCAGGAAGATCGCGAAGATACCGATTCCGCCCATCAGCCGACAATCCACGGATAACCGAATCCGGAAGTTCTTGCGATGAACCCGAGAATCGTCAAGACAATCAATGCGAGCACAAAGATTCCGAATACCAAGAGCCCGACTCTTCGGTCCTCGCGGTTCGTTGAATGATCGATGAATGGGATGGCGAACAGCCCGACGAGGATGAGCAGTGGAACGTAGAAACCCGCCACCTGTGGGTGCAGCCACGCCAGCAGTTGCTGTATCCACAGCAGATACCACGGGGCCTTGGATGGATCGACCACACCGCTCGCAGGTGCGAACAGGGGCGCCGGCGCGGCGAGAGCCAGAAGCACGAGAAACACCGCCGAGACGATGGCCGCGAAGAACTCGATCTTGAAGAGAGCAGGCAAGAGGTCGACTTCCTCTGGCTGGATGTCTTCGGCTGCAGCAGGAGTCACTTCCGTCGCCGGAGCGGACACCCCCTCGACAGCAGCCTCAGGGACAACAGCAGAAGCAGCAGGCTCCGACACGGGCTCTCGCGCGACAGCAGCCGCCGTAGACGGCGCCGCAGCAGGAACAGCCTCAGCAGGAGCAGCACCACCCAACATCTCCGCCAACACCTGCTCCAACGGAACACCAAGCGCCTTCGCCTTCGCCTCCGCAGAACGACGCAACAACTTCTCCGGGATCGCCGAGACGTTCGCCGATGGCGAGACTGCCGGTTCCACCGTGGGTTCCACTGTCGGTTGCGGAGTTTCGGGCACCTCTCGAGGTTTCGCCTTCGGTGTCACTTTCTTCGGCACGGTATCTCGCACCGGCACCGGCGGCAGCGATGCAAGAGTCGCATCGCGCCAAGCCGCCTCCCGCTCGACCAATTCCTCGGGGATCGTCGCCGGGACTTCGGGAGTCGGCTCGACACCATCCGGAAGCTCCACCGGCTCTCCGTCACCTACCGAGATTCCAGGGATCTCTTCATACGGTTCGCCGAGAGCCTTCGCTTTCGCCAAAGCGATGCGCCGGAGCAGTTCATCGGGGATGTCGACCATTTCGGCTCCTTACACCGGCCCAGAGAGGCCGTCTCTACGCACCTTCCACAGATGAACGGCGGCGAGCACGAGGAATACGAACGGAAGTAGAACGACGTGGAACACATAGGCGCGAAGGAGCGTCGCATCCGGCGTTGGGCCGAACAGCGCAGACTTGAGGGCGTTCCCGACGAGCGGAACGGAACGCACGACCGTCTCGACAACGGCCGCTACGGCCATTGCCCCCTGATCCCAGGGAAGGATGTTGCCGCTGACGGCCATCGCCCCCACGGCTGCCAGCAGCAGGACGCCGATCAGCCAGTTGGTGCGTCGCGCGCCTTTGTAGGCGCCGTGGTAGAAGACTCTCACCATATGAAAGAACGCAGAAACGATGAGCAAGTAGGCGGACCAGCGATGCAGGCTCCGCAGGAACGATGAGTAGCCGCCGGCCGCAAGGGCATGAGTGTCGGCGAACGCGGTGCTGAGCGCGGGCCGGTATCCGAACATCAGGAGAAGCCCCGTGACCGCCAGCACTCCTGCCAGCCCGACGCTGATTCCACCGAGGCCCAGCGTGTAGGAGAAACGCAGGGCGTACCGCTTCACTTTGGCGGGCTGAAGGATCACGAAGGGGTTGCGCGTCTGGTTACCGGCCACTGTCGCCCCTCTTGACGAGCGTCCGCCCGTACGCGGAGACGCTCGATACGCGGGATCCGCTTTTCACCGGCTCTCTGAGCAGGTGCTCCACGGCGGCGAAGAGCGCCAAGACGTAGAGGAGCGACACCAGATCCTTCGCCCACTTCGGGCCGATGCTCTGCATCGAGATCAGCCACCAGGAAGGAAACACGGCGAACCCGAGGAATAGAGCGGAAGCGATCAGCACGGCACCCAACAGGGCTCGAGGCCATGTCATGGAGCGACCAACGAGCCAGAGATGCGCCACACCCAGCAGCACGAGCAGCGACCCTGCGAACACCACGGCGATTCCGATAGAGGCCACCACCGCTTGGGAGGCGGTCGACGCAGGAGTGGAGGGCCCTGCGACCAGCATCCCCACGACGAACAGCACTACCCCGAAGAGGATGGCCACGAGACCGCGGCCTCGATGCGGCTTCTGCTCACCAAGCCTCAATATCGTCCTCACTCACATCGCCGGTACTCTACCGCGCAATACCCTGTGCACCCGAAACCGCTTCGCGTCCCGAAAGAAAGCGCTCAAGTCCTGCCCCGATCGACCGATACTCCCTCCATGGACGGAGATGATTCGTCCATGCGAACAAAGTGTTCGCGGGGCAACGGGTGTACCGCCGCTCACGAGACCTCAGGCACGTTCAGCTGAGGTTTTGACAAGGTAAGCCTCCCAGCCCGCCCCGGCGGCGGTCTCCCGTTCCCCCATGACTCGCCACACGAGCCGTGTTCCGCACTTCGTACTTCGTGCGGAACTTCGTGTCTGCAGAGCGGCGCCGTCACTCCTTCGAGATCGTCACCTGTGTTCCGTCCGCGAGCCCGAATCGCTCGTCTGCCCGTCCCCCCCGGACCGCGACGGAGATGAGTCCGCTGGAATCGGTGTGCAGCAGCGCATCTCCAGCCGGCACGTCCCCATAGGTGGACGCCCAAATGACGAGGTGTCGCCGGCTCCCGACAATGAGCACGAGATGGTCACCCTCCACTGCTCCCAGACGGTGCAAATCGTCGGGCCCGACGTTCGTCTGCACGTTTCCGAAGTGATCGATCCACCACGCTTCACCTTGCACCGAGCTCGCGCCTACATCAGGCAGTGGAAGCAACAGCGGGAAGAGCGATTCCGGATCGACTTCAGGACCGAGATCCTGGAGGCCTGCTTCTCCTGAAGCGAGTACGCCCGCAGCCGGCGCAAGCACATCGCGACCTGCGAACGTTGCACCTCGACCTGGAATCATCACCGCGGGATTCTCGATCGCCACGATCACGTCGGCACCACCGACCATCGCCACTGCCGGAGACAGGAGGCCGTTGTCCGGACCAACGAAGAATCCCCACGGCGTGTTGGCCGCGATGGCCCTTCGCTCCGTTCCGACGCCGGGATCGACGACGCCCAATGCGACACCCTCGGGCAGGTACTGGATTGCGCGAAGCAACGAAAGCGCGCCGGCGCGAACCTTGCCCCGTCGAATCCCATGGGTGATATCGATCACCCTGCTCTCCGGCGCCAGCTTCGCCAGGACACCATGCACGACACCGACGAACTCGTCATCAGACCCGAAATCGGATATGAATGAGATCGGCAGGCTCATACAGACAGTCTCCAATGACTGAGGCCGGCGTGCAAGTCGAGGCCGGCGTGCAGGCGCCAGGATCTCGGGCCGATCGTATGCCGGATTCAGACGCGACAGCGCTCACTACCATCCGCCTATGCCTGAGACAGCCCACGATCTTCTCATTCAGGATCTCACCGTCCAGGGCGGCGTCGTGATGCTGCTCGGAGCTCCGGACACGGGCAAGACCTCATTCGCTCGACGTTTCCTCGAGAGCGCTATCGCTGCGGGGAAGCAAGCCGCCTACATCGACGCGGACGTTGGTCAGACGACGGTCGGCCCTCCCGCCTGTGTGGGTCTCAAGTGGGTGCGCGAGCGCGGTGACCTCGAGACACTCGAAGAGGCGGACGAACTCCGTTTCGTCGGGTCCATCTCACCCAAGCACCTCGTTCTCCAGGAGGTCATCGCAACCGCCACGCTGGTCGACCAGGTGAGGGGCGAAGCGGATCTGATCGTGATCGACACGACCGGCGCGATCTCCGGGGTAACCGGACAGACCCTCAAGTTTCACAAACTGGAACTGTGCCGGCCCGATGTGTTGGTGGCGCTGCAGCGGGGAAGCGAAATCGAGCCGATCATCGGAATGGCCCGCCGCTTCTTCTCCGCAGACGTGAGAGTGCTCGGCGTCCACCCCGACGTCGCTCCGGCTTCGCCGGTCGAGCGGTCCGCTCTTCGAGCAGAGAAGTTCGCTCGGGCGCTCGCCCCACCGTTGCACCGCTGGAAAGTCCGTCCGACGGTCTTCGCCCCATCTCTACCCACCGGCCTCGATCTGGAGCGTCTCCACGACGTACTCGTCGGAGTGCACGATGGCAGAGGCCGCTGCCTCGGTCTGGGACTCCTCAAGCATGAGGATGGTCGCCTGCTGGTGCTCACAAACGTGACCGATGGCATGAAGGGTCTGCGTCTGGCCTCCCTGCGAATCGACCCGGAAACCTTCGACACGTCCCCCGTCAACCTGCGGGAAGTGATGTTCGGCCTTGGAGACCGCTGAGCCGGTATCTCACACTTGGGATCGCGACCCGCGTTGCGCCAAGACCGGAACGCGAACGCCGCGGCTCCTGCTGGTACCTGGTACACGATTGTGCCTGCAACGCCGGGGCCGCGCACCGGATCCCACCCACGCGCTGAGGCCCAAGGAACCTCCGCGAACCGTCCCCGCACTTCCCCTTGACAGGTAACGATCATGCTTCGGCACCTTGGGCCTCGCACTGTCGACACTACGAATTCGTCCCGAGCCAGTCAAGGACCTCGATTCGCACAAAAGTGCCATCTCATTGGTGCCTAATGGCCTTAACTGGATGTCGATCTGATCGTCCTTCGGGAGATTTCCACAGATCCACAGGGTCCTGTCCACAGGGCATGTCGACAACTATTTCAAGCCCATTTTTCGCGAGCTACGATGCTCCCGACCGTGCGGTCACCTCCCATCACCGGTACCACCCTCACGGACTCGAGCGCCCGACCGCCATCCCGGCCGACAAAACCCAAGTGGTCGAGCAGCGCGACCATCGCGGCGCCCGTCGGCCGCGATGAGCCGTCCCAGGATTTCACGGCGAGACCCATCTGGCCGCGAATCGACACACCGAGGCTTCCCTCGGCACCGACCTTTGCCGCTGCATCGAGCCAGGTCGCAATCAGTGACGGCGCCAAGCCCTGGTCATAGGTGAGGGCCGGATATCGATGCATCGCGTCCCATGCATACGCCAAACGATCCTGTGATCCAAGAACCGCGTAGGCGCGGGCGAGACTCCTCACACTCCCACGAAATACAGGCGCTCCGCAGCCGTCGATTCCTACCGGTCCCGGATCGTGTCCGACGACTTCGGCCATCATGTCGAAGGTCCTGCGCTGTAGGGGATGCCCGGGGTCGAGGTAGGTCTCGATCGGCCAGTCCTGGGCAACGCAGGCACGCAGCATCGCCGCATGTTTCCCCGAGCAATTGTGCCATACGCGCTTCGGATGCTGATAGCCGGCTGCAACGACCCGGTCGCGGGCCTCGGCGGACGATGGCCACGATGGGGGACATTGCAGTGCAGCCTCATCGAGTCCGACCTCGGTGAGCATCGACCCGACGATCGCCACATGGACAGGGTGACCCCGGTGACTTGCGCAGGCCACGGCCATCTGCTCGGGGACGAGGTCGGCACCCAGCTCTTGGGACACGGTTGCCTGGAACGGCTTCGCCGCCGAGCGCAGAAAGAAGACCCGATCGATATCTCCAAGAGAGGCCACCAGTGCTCCCTCCGGAGTTACGGCTGCGATCGCACCGTCGTGGGTCGACTCCACCAGGCCGGAGCGAACGACCTCGGCGAGCACCGTCAGAGCCCCGACGCGCTCGCGTCAAACATCAGGATCACTCTGTGTACGGGTTCCCCGCCTCTCGCTCCACATCCTCGATACGAACACTCGCACTAGAGAATGGTCAAGTCGGCCGCGTCGTCTTTGTAGCGTCGCACGAGCTCGACGCGAAGAGCATCCACGACCTTCTGGACTGCCTTCCGACTCGACGAGATGTCGATCTCGGCCTCTTTCAGGGATTCGCGAATATCGCCCAGTTCATCATCGTCGATGACCGGCAACCTCGAAAGGAAGTCGTCGCCGAGCACGTGATCGATGTGCCGCCGGTGGGTGTCTGGAAGGTCCGGCGCGAAGACCGTCGGAAACCTGGTGGGACCGCCTTGCGTCGTTTCTCCGGCGCCGAGAACGTCCGGAAGTGCCTCGATCAGAGAGCGCGTCTCTTCCCCCGCGCGGCGGCGAAGCTCGAATGCGAGGATGTCGAGCCTTCCATGCAGCAACCTGCGGTAGTACGACAGCTCCGTCTCGACTTCGTCTGCGACCTTCTTCCGGGAACGCAGCTCTGCCAGGTCGATGGACTGCAGGTCCTCCACGTAGGAAGGATGGAGAACGATGTCGATGCGGCGGCGGTATTCGGTCATCAGCCGCACACTCTCTTCAAGGTCGGATACGGGTTGACGGGTGAGCCACCCCCCGGATGAAGTTGGAAATGCACGTGTGTTGCTCCTCCATATGCGTTGCCGCTGTTGCCGTTATAGCCGACTACCTGGCCCTTCGTCACGCGGTCACCGGTCTTGAGGCCCGCTGCCCAGCCGCTGAGATGCGCATAGTAGAAGTCGACCCCGTACGTTGCATAGACCCACACGGACTTGCCCCCCAGCCTGTTGTTATAGACGCGCACGGTTCCATCGGCAACGGCGACGACGGGTTGGCCCCTCGGAGCAAAGATATCGGTGCCTTTGTGGGTCCGGCCTCCCGAACGGGGAGCACCCCATGTGTCGCGAAAATACACCGCCGACGGATCCATCGGGCAGATGAACCCAGGCGTGGCAGAAGCCGGAACACCACCGGCAGCGCCCTTCCTGCGAGCGGCGGCCAGGGCGGCGGCCCGGGCCTGCTCCTGCCGGTACTTCAAGTCGATCTTGCGGCACTTGGCGCTCAGTTCTGCGGAAGCCGCGGCCTGGTCCTCCATGATCGAGTTCATCTGCTCAGCCGCCGCGGCCGCCTGCCGGCCGAGGGCGGTGAGTCGCGCTTGCTCTGCTTGCCAGTCATTTCGGATGCGTTCCAGGTCACGCTTGAGTGCGCCGAGCTGGTCGATCGACGAGATATCTTCTGCGGTCACGACCGAGAGGAACTCCTGCCCGGTGAGCGCGGCATCGACCGAAGTCGCGAACAGCACGGCCTCGGTTCCTGGCGAACCACCGTTCATGTACATCTCGACGGCTCGGTCCATGACATTGTCACGGATCTCGGCGATGACGGCGGTCTTGTCGTCGATCCGTTCCCGAAACTGGAATACGCGCAACGCCACTTCCTCCAGCTCCTGGTTGACCGCGTCGTAGTGGTTCTCGGCATCGTTGGCTCTGACGCGGGCATCGTCCAGACGCTGCTGGGCCGCCCTCGAGTCGGAGCACGCGGCGTCACGCTCCGCTTTGGTCACCGACAGCGCCGGAAAAGCCGTCGACAGCAGCCAAACGAAGACGAGAGGAAACACGAGCAGGGTACGTCGAACCCGCAGCCATTGCATGACGGCCTGAGCGTACAGCGGGTTTCGTGTTCCGTGAAGCTCCGTCAGGAGAGCCGATACCCTCCCCGTACTCTCGGATCGCCGTCGATCCCGCGCACCGGATCGTCCCGAGTCGGCGGTTACTCCTCCCTTCCCCGGTAGATTCGCACGTCCGCCTTCTCCACGGTCACGAGGCCTTCGGTCACCATTTCGTCGAGGATCGGCAGGATACGAGTCATGGCCGTTCGACGATCGACACATTCGATCACGATGGGAAGATCCTCTGAGAGCCGCAGGACCCTGGCGGTGTGGATGGTCGAAGATGCCCCGAACCCTTCGATTCCCCGAAATACGGTCGCACCGGCGAGTCCCTCGCGACGGAGCATGAGTACGATCGCCTCGTAGAGCGGTCTCCCCTCGTATTCATCGGATTCACCGATGAAGATCCTCAGCAAGCTGCCGTCTTCGATGTTCTCCATCTGCTCCTCCTTCTCATATCATCATCCCCACCAGCAATCCGATGCCGGCCACGCCGGCTCCGATCACGAGTGTTCCCGCCACATTCCAGATCCCCGAACGGATCCCCGCAGCGCCTCCGCTCTCTGCAAGGTAGATCGTCTCGACCATCCATGTCGAGAATGTCGTATACCCACCGAGAAAGCCGGCCGTCACCGGCAGCACCCACCAGGCGTCGGGCGCGGATCCAACGACAAAACCGAGCAGTGCTGCACCGCTCACGTTGACAACGAACGTTCCCCAAGGTCGAGGGTCACGCACGCGTCGCTGGACGAGGCCGATCATCTCGTATCGTGCGAGAGCTCCGAACCCTCCCGCCAGCACGATCACGATCCAGATCATCGTCCCCTCCCCTGGCGCAGCCCGACCGCCCCCGCAACCACTCCACACACGACGGTCGCAGCCGCGTAGGCAATCGACAGGAGGGGCGGCCGGCGCCACAACTCCAGTGCGAACGTCGAGAACGTGGTGAAGGCACCGAGAAAGCCGACGCCGAGAAGCGGCACGCTGATCACCCTCGAGCGGCCGGCAAGTCGCAGTCTCGGGAGAAGGTATCCCAACGCGTACGCCCCAACGATGTTGACACCGAAAGTCGCCCAGAGCGGACCCGGAACAAGCGAGGCTATGGCAGCTCTCGCCCCGGCACCGAAACCTCCTCCGATGAAGACGGCCAATTGACGGCGCGTCCGCACCGATCGGCGGTCATGGACGGTCACGGCTCAAACCGGCAGCAGCAGTCGCGCCACAGGGAGGAACACCATCGCGGCCAACAATCCGGCCCCCACGTCGGAAAGCACGCCCGGAACCGCCTGAGTGAAGTAGACCTCTTTCGTACTCAGCAGCGACGCGAACGCTGCTCCCACAATGAGCACGACGGCGACGAGGATGGCAACGAGGAATGCTGCGAAACCGTTGAGATCCCAGATCAAGGCACCGACGACGCCCGTGACAATGGTTGCAACCACGCTCCCGCTCAGAGGATCCAGGACGGAGACAGAAGCTCTGCCGATGAGAAAAGCAGCCGCTCCTCTCCCCGCGATCACCATCAACAGGAACATCCAGATCCATCTCTGGCCAGATGTCGTCGAGATCCGGGCGATCACGAGCGAGCCCGTTCCTGCGGCAACAACGACCGCCGCGGTGAGCGCCACGGCGATGGAGGCGAAGTCGCGCGTGGCCGAAACGACGACGCCTTGGATCATGACGGTCAGAATGGCAATGAGAATGGCGAGTCCGATTCCCGCCGCGCCCCCGCGACCGACATTCCAGGCGTACGGGATGACCGCTCCGGCGAGAGCGGCCACCAGAAGCGGAACCTGCAGGGCGCTTCCACTCGCCACGCCATTCTCGCTGACATCCCAGGCCCAGGCGGCGGCAACGCCGACGAGAGCCGCAACGAACCAGACGGGATTGTCGATGGCGTTGGCGCCGAGCAAGACGATGGCGGCGGCGAACGGCGCGAGGACTCTCACCTCCGGTGCGAGCGTCGCCCCGCCGGAGACCGGAGGGAGCAACGCCACTTCGTCTTCCGGTCCCACGACGCGATCGGCTTCGGCGGGATCTCCATTCACCCAGATGCGGGCATTCGCGAGACCTCTCCGAAAGTCACTCCCGTAACGGTCGGTCGCCAGAACGAGGATCTCCTCGACGGTCGACCCGGGAATGTCCACGACCGGAGTTCCCGCGAGCTCCCGAAGGCCGGCGAACAGACGAACGTGTGCCATTGCCGCCAGGCTAGCGTCGCACCGGAGAACCTCCGCCCTTCTGCCGCCTCATCGTTCGCCTTGCTGGAGCAAAACACGCGTCTCGTCAATGCTGGCCGCACATAGTCCTGTCGGCATTGATGAGATTGGGCCGCCTCTGGTCAGATCAGAGTGACCCGGCGAATGGCGGCTGCGATCTCCTGCGGAACCTCTTCTTGCAGGAAGTGTCCGGCGGCGGTCCGAGTGACTTCAGCCTGTGGCAGCATCGAGGCAATGTGATTGCGGGCTCGACCCAGGACCGGGTCGCGGTCTCCCCATACGATCGCCGCAGGCCCATCGTAGGCACGGACGAATTCGCCGACACGGCGCAGCGGATCGACCGAAGGGTGCTCCATCGAGTCCGGGACCATGCGCGCCAGGGCGAGCGGCGCCTGGTTCTCGGCACGGGAACGCAGCGGATAGCGATACGCCCGTGACACATCGCCGCTGATGGAGGACTTGTCGCCTTGCGCCATCGCAAGCCACACTTGAGGGAATCCGACCAGCCGAAACGAAAAACCACTGATCACCGGCATACGGCTGAAACGATGGAACCAGGTGGGTTTGAAGCCCGGTTTCGGTTCGCTCAGCACCGTGTTGAGTGCCACCAGGCCGGCGAGACGCTCAGGGCGCTTCGCGAACACACCTGCGCCGATCGCGCCGCCCCAATCCTGAACGACCAGGGTCACCTCGGTGAGGCCGAGCAGATCGACGAGTCGTCCCAACCACTCGGTGTGGTTCTCGAGGGTATGCACGTCAGGGTCGCGCGGATGGTCAGAGAACCCGAGACCGATCAAGTCCGGCATGATGACGCGAACCGGGTCACCGGTCAGCGCAGCGGCGACCTTGCGATACAGGAATCCCCAGGTCGGGTTGCCGTGAACACACAGCACCGGTCGGCCTTCACCGATCTCCATGACGTGGAACCGGTGCTCGCCGATATCGACCACGTACCGGTCGAACGGCACCATCGTGTCGAGCCAGTCGGGCAACGCGGGGGCGGGCAATCGGTCCATCGTGCCTGAGCGTACCGCCGGCACCAGCCTCCGTACGAAACTTGCGTGAGAGAACCGCGGCCAGACCAGCCAAGTCACGCAAGAACGGATTCCGGGGTCAGATCACATCGAGCGACCGACCTTGGCGAACGGCGCGAGGACTCTCACCTCCGCCCTTCTGACGCCTCATCGTTCGACGATCGCGATCTGCATACCATCAGGCGTAGCTTGAGACATGACGCAGGAGGTGTCATGAGCGACAAGACCGCAGATCTCGCCGGACCCGGAATCGGCACATACGAGGAAGTCGAGAACATCCTGCCCACCGACTATCGGCGTCTCCTTGCACCGAGGGAGACCATGGCCGCACTCTTTGCCGCCAAGCAGTACATCGAGGACAACCTGAGCAAGGAACTGAATCTGATGATGGTGCAGGTGCCGCTGATCGTGGATGTCGAGAGCGGTGTGAACGACATGCTCGATCGGGACGGATCCCGAACTCCGGTCCAGTTCCACATCTCGAACGATCACGATCAGCACCCCATCGACGCCCAGGTGGTCCAGGCAGCCACGAAGTGGAAGCGGGTGGCGCTGCAGCAGTTCGGAATGGGCGCGGGTGAGGGCCTTCTCACCGACATGAAGGCCGTCCGCAAGGACTACTTCCTGGACCACGATCACAGCGCATACGTCGACCAGTGGGACTGGGAGCGAGTCATCACCGCCGGCCAACGCAACCTCGCGTTCCTCACCGATGTGGTCAAGAGAATCTGGAGCGTCCTCGTCGGTGCGAACGACCTTCTCCTGGAGCAGTGGCCACAGTTGCGAGATGACCGCTATCCACCGATGCCGCGGGAACTGACGTTCCTGCACGCAGAGGACATCCTCGACAGGTACCCGGAGCTGCCCCGCAAGCAGCGCGAGACCGCGATCCTGCAGGAGTACCCGGCCATCTTCATCTACGGGATCGGCTGGACGCTCGCGGACGGATACCCTCACGAGATGCGGGCCGCCGACTACGACGACTGGATCACCCCGACGGTGTCCGCCGATGGACGCCCGATGCACGGGCTCAACGGGGACATCCTCGTGTGGAATCCCGTCACACGTCGCCGGCACGAACTCACCTCGATGGGGATCAGGGTGACGAAGGAGACGTTGGTGCAGCAGCTGGAGATGACCGGCCAGATGGACTTTCTCGAACTCCCCTACCACAAGGCGATCCTCAACGACGAGATCCCCCTGTCGATCGGTGGAGGAATCGGCCAGTCGCGAACCTACATGTACCTGCTGCGCAAGGCACACCTCGGAGAGGTCAGTGTCACGGTCTGGCCACAGATCCTCAAGGACATGTGCGCGAAGCGGGGCATCTTCGTCCTCGAGTGACCCACGTTCTCGCCAATGCCTCGAACCCAGGGCTCGTAGTGACCCTCAGGGTCACTACGAGCCCTGGGTTCGCAGAATCAGAGCAGACCGAGGGCCTTGCCCACCTTCTCGAACGCCGCCGCGCCGTACTCCAAATCCTCATGGGAATGCGCCGCGGAGATCATCACCCGAATCCTCGCCTTGCCCAACGGCACCGTCGGATACGCGATCGCCTGGGCGAACACCGCCTCGGCGTCGAACAATCGCCGAGAGAACTCTTGGGCGACCTTCTCATCACCGAGCATCACCGGAGTGATCGGCGTCTCCGAATGCCCGATGTCGAACCCTGCCGAGGACATCGCATCCTTGAACCAGGCGGCGTTGGACCACAGGCGATCCACCAGCTCGGTCGACTCGGCGAGGATCTCCACCGACGCGATGCACGCGGCGACATCGGCCGGGGTCACCGCCGAGGAGAACAGGAACGGCCGGGCACGCTGGCGCAGCCATTCGACAACCGCTCGAGGGCCGGCGACGTAGCCGCCGACGGCGCCGAACGCCTTGGACATCGTGCCGACCTCGACCTCCACTCTGCCGTGGAGTCCGAAGTGGTCGACGATGCCGCGCCCTCCACGCCCGAGGACCCCCTCGCCGTGCGCGTCGTCCACCATCACCATCGCCTCGTGTTCGTCGGCGGCATCGACGATCCGGTCGAGCGGAGCGACGTCACCGTCCATGGAGAACACGCCGTCCGTGATGACGAGCATCCGTCTGAAGCCCTCGGCGCGGGCCTCCATCAGCTTTCCTCGAAGATCATCGACGTCGCAGTGGGCGTAGATCTTCCGTGAGGCCTTGGCGAGTCGGACCCCGTCGATGATCGACGCATGGTTCAACTCGTCGGTGATGATCACGTCTTCCTTGTCGACCAGCGCCGGGATCGCACCGGCATTTGCGACGAACCCCGCCTGCAGTGAGATCGCCGCTTCGACCCCCTTGAACGCGGCGAGCTTCTCTTCCAACTCGTCGTGGATCGTCATCGTCCCGGCGATCGTGCGCACTGCGCCCGGGCCGACGCCGTAGCGATCGAGGGCGGCTTTTGCCGCCTCGACGAGACGGGGATCGTCGGCGAGGCCGAGATAGTTGTTCGAGCAGAAGTTGAGTACCTTCTTCCCGTCGACGGTCAGCCAGGCCCCCTGCGGTCCGTCGACGTGGCGGATCGTGTTGTACAGACCTTGATCTTTGAGTCCCCGTATCTGATCCCTCAAGAAACCGATCTTGTCCATGATCACCTCAGCTCGATGTTCTCAGTTCAATGGTCCGTCCGCGTCTGCCACGTCCGGGAACATGACCACCTTTCCGCACTCTCCAGAAGCCATCAGGTCGAACGCCTTCTCGTAGTCGTCCAGAGCGAACCGGTGTGTCACGAGTGGCGCAAGGTCCACGGCGCCCGAACGAAGAAGACCTCGCATCTCGTACCACGTATCCCAGAGCTTCCGCCCGACGATGCCGTGGACAGTCGCTCCCTTGAACGTGATGTTGTCGTCCAGGTCGAAGGGGATCGGACCGGACGACAAGCCCAGCAACGCGACTTCGCCGCCGGGTTTGAGGAGGGTGAAGCCATCCTGGATCGCAGCCGGAGCACCGGACATCTCGAGGAGCACGTCGATGCCCTCCCCATCGGTGGCTTCGAGACCGAGTTCGACGACAGCATCCCGGATGGGATTCCAGGTGTGGTCGGCGCCCATCGTTTGCGCGAGTCCCAGCCGGTAGTCGGAGACGTCCGTCGCGTAGACGGCCCGAGCACCAAGCGCCTTCGCCGCAGCGATCGCCATGACCCCAACCGGACCACAGCCGGTCACGAGGACCTTGCGGCCCGAGATGTTGGTCGCCGAGACCGTGTGCACGGCATTGCCGAAGTTCTCCTGCAGAGAAGCGATCGAGTACGGCATGTCTGGCGGATCGGGCCATGCATTGATGGCGGGCACGGACACGTATTCGGCGTAGGCGCCGTCGCGGTGCACACCGAGGATCTGCGTGTTCTCGCACAGATGGCCCTTCCCGGTACGACAAAAGCGGCACCGTCGGCAGACGACATGTGACTCGACGGAGACGAGTTGGCCGACTTCGGGGCCGTCGGCGTCGGATCCTCTGTCGACGACCATGCCGCAGAGTTCGTGTCCCACGGTGAGCGGCGGCAGGACGTGCGCCTGAGCCCATGGGTCCCAGTCCCGGATGTGCAAGTCCGTGCCGCAGATCGACGTCGCCTTGACCTGGATGAGTACGTCGGCCGGCCCCGGAGTCGGGATGGGGACGTCGACCAGCTCGAGTCCCGGACCAGGTGACGGTATGACGATCGCGCGCATCGGCCCAAGGCTACCGCGTCGCGACCGATCCCCTTCTGCCTGATTCGAGGTGAGTTGGTGATCGGTGGCCGGTTCTCCCCACGCCGTGACGGGAAGGTCCGGCACCGGAAAGGCGGGGGGCGGCAACCGAGATCCCGTAGGCTTCTCACCCGGAATCCACGGAAGGCCTCTCGATGCACCCCTCGGTCGAATCCCTCTTGTCCCCGAGACTGTTCCTCAACCCCGAACTCGCCGGCGAGCACCTCTACTTCGTAAGCGACTTGTCCGGCCGGATGAGTCTCTATCGGATATGTCGCGGCGGGAGCGTGCCCGAGCCGCTGATTCCCGGAGGCATCGCTCTGGCGAACCCGAAACTCGTCGGCGGTGAATTGTTCTCCGTCTTTCCCGACCTCGACGAGATCCTCGTGATGATCGATGATGACGGTGACGAGAACTATCAGCCACACATCGTCCCCCTCGCCGGTGGCATTCCGGAACCGATGTTGGGCGACCGATTCGCCGGTCAGCAAGTGAACCTCCTGTGGAGCCATCGGAACCGCCACCTTGCCGCCTTCAACATCGATCCACGCGTGAGTCCCGAACATGGTTCCTACGTTGCCGATCTCTCGACCGGTGATCTCCTCGACCTCGGGACGAGCATCTACGGCAATTACGTCGCAGGTTTCAACGATGACCTCACAAGCATCGTTCTCGTCGACGGGTACTCCGCTGCCGACACCGTCCTCTATCTCTGGGAGAAGGCCACTGGACAACGCCGGCTGCTGGCCGGTACGCCCATCGAGCAACGATCGGCCGACACCCCTGTTCCCCCGGCCGGTTTCGGAGCGTGCTTCTTTCGCGGCGATCGGGGCATCCTCACCGAGACGACGTTGTTCGACGACAGGGGCGGGTGTTGCTGGATCTCCATCGGAGAGGGGGTGGAAGTCGTGCCGATCACGATCGGCGGGACGATCCACCGCGGTGCCGGAGAGTTCACCACACTCGAGCACCTCGACGGAGACCGCTTCCTCATCGGCTACAACATCGGCGGCTGCTCGTGGGCGTACGAAGCGATCTTCGACGAGTCCGCTCTGCACCTCGAAGCCGGCACCGTTCTGTGGGGTGAGGGACCGCTTCACGATGGTGTCGCCGCGCACAGCTCCTACGACCGGGACCAGGACATCTTCGCGGTCGCGTTCTCGACGGCGACGTCACCGGTGCAGCTCTTCACCATCGAAGGCCGCGAACGCTGCGTCGTCCAACACACCAATGAGCGCATACTCGGACTCTCCAGCGAGTTGCTGTCCACCGGAGAGGACGCTTCCTACACGAGCCACGATGGGTTGCACATTTCGGCGCGCCTATACCTTCCGCCCGAACCCCTCGGCTTCAAGGGGCCGCGACCGATTGCCTACTACATCCACGGAGGACCCCAGAGTCAGGAGCGACCGGACTTCACGTGGTTCTCGATGCCCCTGATCCAGTACCTCACCTTGCGCGGCTTCGCCGTGTTCGTCCCCAACGTACGGGGTTCGCAGGGCTACGGACTGTCGTACATGAAGCAGGTGGATCACGACTGGGGAGGAAAGGACCGCCTCGATCACATCGCAGCAGTCGAGCACTTGAAGAACGATGCGCGAGTCGACACATCGCGCATGGGGGTGCTCGGCCGCTCCTACGGGGGCTACATGACGCTGGAGCTCGCCGGCCGGCACCCGGACCTGTGGTCGGCCGCAATCGACATGTTCGGTCCATACGACCTGCTCACCTTCGTCGAAAGCCTGCCGGAGACGTGGAAAACCTACTTCTACATGACGATCGGACACCCCGAGCGTGATCACGACTTCCTGGTGGAACGCTCACCGAAGACGTACCTCGGCGATCTCGCGTGCCCGATGCTGGTCATTCAGGGTCGGAACGACCCCAGAGTCGTGGTCGGCGAGTCCGACCAGCTCGTCGACGACCTGCGGGCCCATGGCAAGGAGATCGAGTACCTCGTTTTCGATGACGAGGGACACGATATGGTGAAACGCGAGAACAAGCTTCGGGCGTACGAAGCCATCGCAGACTTTCTGACCAAACACCTGCGGCCGTAGGCGCTACGCCGAACATTCACGTAGGGTCGGAGCTGATGACTTCTCCGAACGTGCTCTTGATCGGCGGCACCCGATTCATCGGATTCCACGCCGTGCAACGCCTCGTCGATCTCGGCTGTGACGTCACCTTGTTCCATCGGGGCGAGACCGAACCGGACGGTCTGCCCTCCGTACGGCACCTGCACGGCAATCGCGCGGAGATCCTGGAGCATCGCACCGACTTCGAGCGTGTCGCCCCGGAGGTCGTGCTCGACATGATGCCGTTGACCCGGGCCCAGGCGGTCGACACGATGATGGCGTTCTCCGGAATCGCGGGCCGACTCGTCGGGATTTCCAGCCACGACGTCTACCTGGCCTACGACATCTTGCGAGGAAAGGAACAGCTGTCGCCGGTGTCGACGCCGATGGACGAGGAAGCTCCGTTGCGATCGAAGCGGTACCCATATCGCGATACGGTGGAAGAAGACAGCCCCTTGTTCGACTACGACAAGATCCCGGTGGAGCACACCTACCTCGCAGATCCCGACCTGTCCGGTTCGATCCTGCGGCTTCCGGCCGTGTACGGACCCGGTGACTACCAGCACCGTCCCTTTCCCTACCTCAAGAGAATGGTCGATGGGCGACCCGCGATCCTCATCGATGGGGCCGCGGCCGCGTGGCGGTGGTCACGGTGCTTTGTCGAGAACGTGGCAGACGCGATCGCGTTGGTCGTTACCGACGATCGTGCGCGAGGTCGCGTCTACAACGTCGCGGAGCCGAGGGCACTCACCGAGTCTGAGTGGATCCTGGCCATCGCGGATCAGGTCGGTTGGGCAGGCGAGATCATCGCGCTGCCGTCGGATCGACTCCCTGAGCACCTGCGCGACGATCTCGACTTCTCCCAGTCACTCGAGGTCGACACGAGCCGCATCCGAGCCGAACTCGATTATGCCGAACGAGTGCCCTTCGTCGAGGCCATGCGGCGCACTGTCGAGTGGGAGTTGGCGAACATGCCCGACGAGCTCCCCCCGCACCGGTTCGACTACGCAGCCGAGGACGACGCCCTACCGGACCTGACCCTCGGAATCTGAGAGGTTCGGTAGTCGACCGTCAACCGACGACGGGCAGATGGGCAAGGGATTCCGCGATCGCCTCTTCCGGATACTCGTAGTCCACGAGATCGCCTGCGAAGTACCGGTCGTAGGCGGCCATATCGAAGTGTCCGTGCCCCGTGAGGTTGAAGAAGATCGTCTCGGGTCGACCCGTCTCCTTGCACACCAGCGCCTCGTCGATCGCAGCCCTCACCGCATGATTCGATTCGGGGGCCGGGATGATCCCTTCGGTTCTTGCGAACGTCACACCGGCTTCGAACGTCGCGAGTTGGGGAAGTGCGATGGCGTCGATGATCCCCTCATCGTAGAGTTGCGAGATCAGCGGCGAGTCCCCGTGGTAGCGCAAGCCTCCGGCGTGGATCGTTGGAGGCACGAAATCGTGCCCGAGCGTGAACATCTTCATCATCGGTGTGAGCCCTGCGGTATCGCCGAAATCGTACGCATAGGTCCCCCGTGTCAGCGTCGGACACGAGGACGGTTCGACCGCGACGAGGCGGAGATCTTTGCCCGCCGCCTTGTCCGCCAAGAACGGGAACGCCGCTCCCCCGAAACTGGACCCGCCGCCACAGGGCCCGAATACAACGTCGGGATAGTCGCCGACGAGTCCGAACTGCTTCTTTGCCTCCAGGCCGATAACGGTCTGGTGAAGCAGCACATGGTTGAGGACCGATCCGAGTGAGTAGTTCGTGTCCTTTCGGGTGGCGGCCTCCTCCACGGCTTCGGAGATCGCGATCCCGAGGGATCCGGGTGATTCGCGGTCCTTGGCGAGGATGCCACGTCCCGCATCGGTCCGGTCGCTGGGGCTTGCGTACACGTCTGCGCCCCAGGTCTGCATCATCGAGCGACGGAACGGCTTCTGCTCGAAGCTGACCCTGACCATGTAGACGATGACCTCTATCCCGAAGAGGCGCCCGGCCAGCGCAAGCGCCGACCCCCACTGACCCGCCCCGGTCTCCGTCGAGAGGCGTCCGATGCCCGCCTGCTTGTTGTAGTAGGCCTGCGCCACCGCAGTGTTCGGCTTGTGCGAACCGGCGGGGCTCACGCCTTCATACTTGTAGTAGATGCGAGCCGGCGTGCCGAGTGCTTCCTCCAGGCGGTGGGCCCGAATGAGCGGAGACGGCCTCCACATCCGGTAGATATCTCGAACTTCTTCGGGAATCGGAATCCACCGCTCGGACGAGACCTCCTGGCCGATGAGCGCCTCGGGAAAGATCGCGGCGAGAGCGTCTGGCCCAATCGGGTTTCCGTCGGGACCCAGTGACGGAGCCGGCGGGTTCGGCATGTCGGCGACGACGTTGTACCAGTGCGTCGGAATCTCGGATTCCGGGAGCGTGATCTTCGTGTCCATGGTGTCGTCCTCCTTCGCCCGTTCGGATGTAAGGCTGTAGTAGAGCGGATCGGAGGAGCCAAGGCAACCGGCTATCGCCGGCCGATGAACACGTCGACCGGCCCCGGATCGGTCAGGTCTGCCTGAACGACAATCGGATCGAATCCGGCATCGTCCAGCATGTCGAGCCATTCTTCGCGAGAGAAGAGGCCCATCTCGTGCCGATCGTGGATGACTTCGACGTCGGTTCCCTGTCGAAGCAGGTAGGCGAAATCGGTGATGAATACGTGACCGCCCGGGTCCGGGTCCCAGCTCCATGACAGGTACCGCAGCGCTCGGCCGCCTCCGTCGTGGCCGCCATGAGAGGTCGTCGGAACGAACGTGGACCGGACGCAGTCGGGGACGAAGAGGGCTACGCCCCCTTTGTCGACATGCGCGTACGCCGTATCGATGGCGGCACGCAGGTCGGCCGGCGTGGTCATGTACATGACCGCGTCGTGTGTGAGGACGGCATCGAACCTTCGATCGAGGCGCAACGAACGCATATCCCCCAGCCGGTGCTCGCACTCCGGGTTGAGCCGACTGCTCACGGCGAGCATTCCGGGGGACAGATCGGTCAGCGTCATCTGGTAGCGCGCCTTGAGATGGGAGGCGGTGTTGCCACCACCGCATCCCAGTTCGAGGACGGTGCGAACAGGTCGTAAGGCATGATCCTCGAAGAGGCCCGCGTACACGGCAGCTTCTTCCACGTAATCCGCTGGAGCGGAGAGTAGCGGCCACCAGGACGCCAGATCGTCGTAGAGGCGCATGTCTACAGGCTAGGAGCCCTCCCTGGGTAGCAGGGCCTTGCGAGTGGCGCGCACAACCACCGATCTGCCCACCGGCATCATCCAACAGATGGACGCGAAATCCCCCTTCGCCTCCGGTTTTCGCGAACCCGGGTCGGCCACGTAGAGTCCCGGCAGACCGGAGTGACTGTCGCGAAATAGCGCGAAAAATGGGCCCCGGATACCATTGACGTAATTACATGCTTGCGATTAGAGTGTTGAGCCCCAACACCATATGTCGTAGGTCACTCCCCCTCTGACCACAACATGTAGTGGTTTGACGCACAGGGACTACCTCGAAGGGAGTGAAATGACCGCCACCAACGGCCTTCGCATCACCCGCCGCTTCACCACGGCTGGACGCGATCCATACGAGGAGATCGACTGGACCATTCGGGATTCCCGCATCACCAATCCCGACGGATCGATCGTCTTCGAGATGAAGGATGCGGAGGTCCCGGCGGCGTGGTCGCAAGTCGCTTCGGACATCATGGTGTCGAAGTACTTCCGGAAGGCGGGCATACCTCAGACGGACGAACACGGCAACCCGCTCGTGGACGGCAACGGCGAGCCGGTGCTGGGTCCCGAGCATTCCGCCAAGCAGGTGTTTGATCGCCTCACCGGCGCGTGGCGCTGGTGGGGAGAACAGCACGGATACTTCTCCTCGGAGGAGGACGCCCAGGCGTTCGAAGACGAGCTGAAATACATGCTGGCCAACCAGATGGCCGCCCCGAACAGTCCACAATGGTTCAACACGGGCATCAACTGGGCGTATGGCCTGACCGGCCCCGAGCAGGGCTTCTGGTACGTCGATCCCGACACGAAAGAACTGGTCTCCTCCCCAGACTCCTACAGCCGCCCATCCCCTCACGCCTGTTTCATCCAGAGCGTCAAGGACGATCTCGTCAACGAGGGTGGCATCATGGATCTCTGGACTCGTGAGGCGCGCCTGTTCAAGTTCGGCTCCGGCACAGGGACCAACTTCTCATCGATTCGTGCCGAGGGCGAACCGCTTTCCGGTGGCGGCAAGTCATCCGGTGTGATGTCGTTCCTCAAGATCGGCGACCGCGCCGCCGGAGCCATCAAGTCCGGCGGCACGACCCGAAGGGCGGCCAAGATGGTCATCCTCGACATGGACCACCCCGATATCGAGGAGTTCATCAACTGGAAGAGGCTCGAGGAAGAAAAGGCGAAGGTGCTCATCAAGTACGGAGGTCTCACTTCGGACTTCAACGGCGAGGCATACCAGACGGTCTCGGGTCAGAACTCGAACAACTCTGTACGCGTGACCGCCGAGTTCCTCCGCCGGGTGAAGACCGACGGGGATTGGGACCTCATCGAGCGCAGCACCGGCAAGGTTCGCAAGACGGTGAAAGCACGGCACCTCTGGCGTCAGATCGCCGAGGCGGCGTGGGCCTGCGCGGATCCGGGTATGCAGTTCCACACGACCATC
This sequence comes from bacterium BMS3Abin02, assembly GCA_002897675.1. Classification (NCBI taxonomy): domain Bacteria; species bacterium BMS3Abin02. Next base: position 70,319 of record BDSU01000024.1, read on the forward strand.
AACGAGTGGCACACGAGCCCCGCCGGTGGCGAGATCAGGGCGTCCAACCCCTGCTCCGAGTACCTTTTTCTGGATGACACCGCCTGCAACCTCGCGAGCCTCAACCTCGTCAAGTTCTACGACGACGAGACCGGCCGTTTCGATATCGAGACGTATGAGCACGCAATCAGGATCTGGACGATCGTCCTGGAGATCTCCGTCACCATGGCGCACTTCCCCGCCAAGCCGATCGCACAGGGTTCCTACGATTACCGAACACTCGGCCTCGGCTATGCGAACCTCGGTTCACTCCTCATGCGCTCGGGGTTCCCGTACGACTCCGACGGCGGTCGGGCGATCGCCGGAGCCTTGACGGCGATCCTCACCGGCGTCGCGTACAAGACGTCGGCCGAGATGGCCGGCGTCCTCGGACCATTCCCGAAGTGGTCGGAGAACGCCGAGTCGATGCTGCGGGTCATTCGAAATCATCGGCGAGCCTCCTACAACGAATCTGCCTACGAGGGTGTCAGCCACTACGTCATGGGGATCAACCCGGACCTGACACCGGCGCCGCTCCTCGAAGCTGCCCGCCTGGCGTGGGACGAGGCACTCGGCGCGGGCGAGCGCCACGGCTTCCGCAACGCGCAGGTCTCCACGCTGGCCCCGACCGGCACGATCGGTCTGCTGATGGACTGCGACACGACCGGCGTCGAGCCGGATTTCGCACTCGTGAAGTTCAAGAAGCTGGCCGGTGGCGGCTACTTCAAGATCGCGAACCAGTCGATCGCACCCGCACTGCGGCGTCTCGGCTACGACGAGGGACAGATCGGGCGAATCGTTCGTTATGTCGCAGGCACGATGACACTCGAAGGCGCTCCCCATGTGAACAGCGAGTCGTTGCGGGCGAGAGGGCTCTCTGAAGGAGCCATCGACAGGATCGAGGGAACACTCCCGAGTGTCTTCGAACTTCGGCACGCGTTCAACGTGTTCGTGGTCGGTGAAGACTCCCTGTTGGAGATCGGTCTGAAACCCGAGGACTACACGGCACTGGGTTTCGATCTTCTCGCGGCTCTCGGTTTCTCACCGGGGGAGATCGCCGAGGCCAACGACATCATCTGCGGGATGCAGACCATCGAGGGCGCCCCCGGCCTGCGCGATGAGGACTTGGCCGTCTTCGACACGGCGAATCGCAACGGGAGGCACGGCGAGCGGTTCATCCACCACGTGGGACACATCAAGATGATGGCTGCGACCCAGCCGTTCATCACCGGCGCCATCTCGAAGACGATCAACATGCCGCACGAAGTCACGCCGGACGACATCGAGGAGGCCTACATGATGTCGGCCGACCTCGGATTGAAGTCGATGGCCCTCTACCGAGACGGCTCGAAAGCGTCGCAACCGCTTTCCTCTTCGTCCGATGACGCCGCATCCGACGAGGACGAGGAGACCGTCGTACTGGCTCTTGAGCGCGAAAAGGCCGTCGCCTGGGGCGAGATCATGAGCGCCGCAAGTCCGACCCAGGCGTACAGCAACGGTCACAGGCGGCCCCGGTTCCTCCTCCCCGCGAAAAGGCAGGGGTGGACCCAGGAGGCCCGCATCGGCGGACACAAGGTTTTCCTGCGAACCGGAGAGTACGAGGACGGAACCCTCGGCGAGTTCTTCATCGACCTGGCGAAAGAGGGAGCGACCCTTCGAGGTGTGCTGTCCTGTTTTGCGATTGCGGTGTCCAAGGGTTTGCAGTACGGCGTGCCTCTCGAGGAGTTCGTGGACACGTTCACGTTCCACACGTTCGAGCCTCGTGGCATGGTCGAAGGACATCCAAACATCAAAATGGCCAACTCGATCGTGGACTACATCTTCCGGGTGATCGGCCTCGAGTACCTGGGACGAACAGACTTGGTCCAGGTGAAGCCGCAGATGTCATCGCTTCCGGAGCCTCCGAAGGGACTCGCCGCCGAGACGGGGATCCAGCTCGATCTGACCGAGGCTGCGATGGAAAAGGACATCGCGATGGAGGCGAAGGCGGCGAGATTCGTCGATGCACCAGACGGTCATGGACCGGGAACACCGGCGGCGGCGGCGGTGAAGCAGTCGATCCCGGTGACCGCAGGTGATGTGGCGACTGCTTCGGTGCAGTCGGCCCTCGCCGACATGATGGGGGACGCTCCCCTGTGCCCGACGTGTGGGCACATCACGATCCGCAACGGCACCTGCTTCAAGTGCCTCAACTGCGGGGATACGACCGGCTGTTCGTGATGTGAAGTGTCACACTCTCATTCGGTGTTCCGTCACGTTTCGAGAGTGCCGTTTTCACAAAATGAGAGTGCCGTTTTCACACTCTCATTCCGTAGGGACAAGTGAAGGCAACAGCGATGGGGACATCCCGCCGGCAGACAAGCCCGCGTCGGCGTTACCGTTGGCATAGTTCAGAAACGATGGAAACAACACCAGCCAATCACCGTCACGCCTCCATGGCGAGCGCTTCGACTTTGGCGATGCTGCTCGTTTTGGGTGTGTTGGTTGCATCAGGATGCTCTCACGTCGGCGTGCCGGAGGGCCATTACGAAGGGTACGGGGACTACTCGAACACCTCCTACTTCGACCTCGACCCGCGCCAGGTCACCCAGGCCGTAGTTCAATGTGCTCGTGACAACGGCATCAACGTCGTACTTCTCTCCACCGGTGACGGTTTCTCCTATGGCAACCTCACTCCCGCCCAGGAGGTGAAAGCAGATGCTGTCGTCGACGCTTGCACAGCGGCGCTTCATCTTCCCGACGATGTATCGCCAACCGACTCACAGTTCGAGGAGTTGTATGCCTACGAGGTAGCGCTTGTCGGTTGTATCGAAACTCAGGGCTACCACGTTGACAACCCACCCAGCGTCGAAGCGTTTGTCAACGACAACGGAAGCTGGACTTCGTACGAGCACATTCAAGAAGACGTCAGCATCAGCAGTCTCACCCACGTCTGCCCGCGACAACCCGTCGGCGGGTTCGGCGCATGGGACCCCGGTGACCCGGTGCTCCCGCTCCCCTGAAACTCAGTCACCCCCCCCCCTCGAAACGCTCCGCTCTCTGAACACGGCGGCTGCGAAGGGTCAATCGACGACTTGCCAGCACGCCCTCCTAACCGCCCAACCTGCCAGCTCCTACCAAAATGAGAGCATGACACTTCCACTCTCACTTCTGTGACACTTCACACGTGATGTGAAATGTCACGCTCTCATTCGGTGTTCGGTCACGGAATGAGAGTGGGACGGTCACGGAATGAGAGTGACGGTGTCACCAAGGGAGAGCGGATAAGGCACCAACAGTGACATAGGCCGACCTCTTGTGGCCGTACGCGGCGCCGAGCGTCACCCTGAACACGGGTGCGAGTTTTCTTGCGAGTCGGGACGCCGGGGGTCCGCCGGGCTATCCGTCACTCACTGCCCGTGTCGATCTCGATCTCGCACCACTCGGGCCATGACAGACTCTCGAGTGTCGTCATCTTGAACACTTGGACGTTGTCCAACGGTGTCGCCGGTGTCCATGTGAGGACGTCGCCGGCCGTCGTGAACTCCTGGAAAGTCTCCACGAGACTCCAGTCCCCGTCAACGCGCACTTCGAGCTCGTGGACCGTGTCGCTCGGCGGATTCTGGAACACGATGAACCGGACCTCGGCAATCGTGGTCGATTCAGGGAACTGAACCTGGATCCACTGCGGTGCGTCTGCTCCCGAGGAGCAGAACGTCTCGCCGTTCACCGATCCGTCGAATGCGAGTTCGGGTCCGTGGTCTGCCCTGCTGAGCGATGCGGAAACGTCCGGGACCTCGGGAGCCTCGAACCCGGGGCACCACTGCTCGGCGCCACGCGCACAGAACTCCGTCGTACCACCGATCATCGTCATCAGAAGCTCAACATTCGGGATCTGGTCTGACGGGACGGTGAGGAGATTGTCGCTGAGAACGAGGAGGTCCGCGTACTTCCCCGGTGTCGGCGACCCGACCACGTCTTCCTGGCGGATCGCGTACGCAGACCCTGTCGTCATCATTGCAAGACCCTGCTCGACAGACACACCACCATCGGTCATCCAGTCGGGAGGTTCGCAGATGCTCCGATCATCGGCGACCCTCCCGCGCGTGACGAGACTGAAAAGCTCATAGATCGGACTGACGGGTGTGGCCCACGGATCATCTCCGTGCCACGCGATGACGAGATCCCGGGTTCGCTGCGACGATGTCACCGGGTCGTTCACCATGCTCTTTGTAGAAGTCTGTCCATGGCAAGTCCGGCCGGCACGCTTCCGAGGATCCGAACAGGACGGGAACGATGTCGAGTTCGCTGTAGCGGCCGATCGTTTCGGCTGTGGGGAACACGTTGTGGTCGATCCGGAGCCGCAGCGTGTTGGGACCACCACCGAGCATCGCGGCACATGCATCCTGGACCTCGGCGATGGCGAGATCGCCCTGGTCATGGATGATCACCTGATAGCCGGCATCCGACGCCCTCTGGATCATGGACGTGAGCGCGTCGAGGTGGCGGTACGGATTCGCGATGTCGAACCCTTCGAGGAACAGCTCGCTCATAGCGAGAGATCCACACACGCCGCCGTCGGCGAAGATCTTGACGCCTGCGACGCGGAGGCGGTCGTTGAACACGGTATCCGGGGCGTACGCCTCGTACCAGGTACCGGCGTCCTCTCCGCACGGGTCGGTGCGACCGAGGTACATGCTGGTTCGGACACGCAACCTGCCGGAGTCGACAGCCTCGATGAAGACCTCGGGCAAGCCTTCTTCGACCAGGCATCGGCAACGGAGGTGAGACCGTTGGCGAGGGCGAGCTGCCGGCCGGCCTCGATGCCCCCCATGTCGCTGAGGATGTGGGTGTGGGCGTCGACGAAGCCGGGGTTCACGGTCCGGCCATCGAGCTCAACTACGGTCGTGTCCGCTCCACGGTACCGGTCGATCTCGGATGCGGATCCGAGCGCGATGATCGTGTCCCCGTCGATCGCGATGGCTTCGATCGTCCCGATGTCGGGATCCATGGTCACGACCGCTCCGCCCGTGAAGATCAGATCAACCGGATCGGGAAGCGACTCGGTTGTCGTCGAGGCAGGTTCAGACGTGGTCGTCACGGTGGTCGTAGTCGTAGTGGCCGAAGCAGTCGCCGACGTCGTCGGCTGAACCGTTGTCGTAGTGGCCCCCGACGCACTCTGGCATGCGGCTACGACGAGCGAAGGGAAAGCAACATGGTCAACGGGCGAGACATCTCCTGACTCCAGAAGCGCGGCGCGGAACCTGTCAACGGATCATGCCGGACCCTCCACAGTTGACGGGGGTTGTTCGGAACGAGTGACTGGTCGCTGGTCGTGCCTCACCGTGAAGCGTCGTGCGATGGCCGACCGGGATGGCGCCAGGACCAAACCGACGGAGTCAGGGAGCTAAAACCGACACCATCCTGGCGGCATTGGAGAGCTTTCGAAACTTGGGAGCAACCGTATGCAAGGTTGCCGTGCATTGTGTCCCGGCGGTCGATCGCAGCCGCGATACTCCACATACCCCCCTTCGTCTGAGCAAAGGTCGATTCGATGATGACGCGCATACTCCCGCGCCTCGAAGAAACGGCGTGTCGGCGGTCTTCGCCCCCACCACACCCACTTTGTGCCGCGAAGTGCGACGTACCGCGTGTCCTGTGCGAGCATGTGGTCGATGGACTGGTACTTCGTCGTTCTGCTCTCCGCAACCTCAGCGCTTCTCGCCGGCTATGCGCTACGTCGGGCGATGCGCTGGGCGGGCGAACGAGGCTGGGTCTACAACACCTACAACCCGAGACCACCGGGCGCCGGGACATCCGGCCAAGTTGCCCAGATCTTTCAACCGGCCATCGAGCATGTGGTCGACGAGCAGAAATCGCAGCGCATCCTGGCCACCCAGTGGTCCGTCGCCCAACTGATTGTCGGGTCTCTCCAGGTCTCGACGCCCCTGGCTGCGTCTTCGGTTCTTGAAGCACCGCACGAAGTGCGCCTTCGTCGTGTGTCCTTGCCAGATGACGCCGAGCCCTCGGAGACACCCTGACACCGATTGAGCGACACACCACCCGGGCGAGTCCGGCGATCGACGCGAAGCGGGTGTCTGGTGCCTCGACCGGCAACCTTTGTGGCGTTCTGCCGGCCAGGAACGCCGCTTGCCCGGCTCGTAGCGTTTCGGCCTTCGCTCAGTCCGGTCGGATGCCGGCGCCGACCGCCGGCCGAGGGCCGGAGACGATGCCGCCCCACTCCCAGTGCCAGGGTTCCGGCGTATCCCCACCACACATCGCCCACCACGGGTGGACCCAGCCGTACTCGGCACCATGGTCGGAGAGCCATCGGAAAGCCACGCTGCGGCAGTCGATCTGCAGTCCGCCGGACGTCACGTCGATCGCCCGCGCCCATCCGTGGTTCGACCGGCCGGGCGTCGCCGTCGCCTTGTTGCAGGCACTCTGTGGAGCACCGATCCCGCCACAGTTCCGGATGTAGGTCTGTCGCTGCGAGGCGATACTCCGGTAACACCAGGCTGCCTCGATCCGGACGCCGTCGGCCGCGGCCGTGTCGACGAGACGCACCCACCACCGGGCCGCGTCGGCCTCCAGGGAACAGCGTCTCTGGCTCCCGTCGACCTCGAAGAGGGCCTCATCCGGCAGGCGGCCGTTCTCGAAGCCCTGTTCGACGAGATCGCCCGTGTACGCCTCATCCTCGGATATGAGATCCCCGACCACCGCGTACGCTGCCGGCGCCATGGCCGTGAGAATGGTCATGACGAGCGCGAGGAAGAGCGCGTTGCGGATGGTATGTCGATCGAACATGCGGCCGATATCTTTACAAGCTCCGCGGAGTACCGGGAACCCGGCAGTCGGCATGGCCTCGAAAGTCCCGCTACTCCTCGCTGGGAATCCACGGCTCCAACTCGACACCGAGCGCGTCGACGATCCGGTTGGCGTAGGCGTAGTAGGCGGCCACTTCGGTGATGTGTAACACATCCAGGTCGGAAAACTCCACAGCCCGCAAGCTTTCAACGTCCTCTGCCGTCATCGTCGACGGGGCAACCGTCACCTTCCTGGCAAACCGGAGCATCGCGAGGCGCCGCTCGTCGAGACCGGCCGTCTCAAAACCCGTCTCGATCCGGCCGAGCAAATCGTCGTCTTTCAGCAGCCTGCGTAGACCACGCCGGTGATGAGTGATTCAGTAGTGGCATTGGTTGATCTGGCTGACGACGAGGGCGATCATCTCCCGGTCGACCTTGCGAAGCGTCTTCGTGCCGCGCATCGCCTGCCGGTGCAGGTCGAGATGGGCGCTCATGCTGCCGGGATCGAGGGAGTGGATGGTCATGACATTGTCCACCCGCTCGTAGGCAGGGTCGACGGCCTCCGCGTGCAACTCACCGAGCTCCCCGTCGTCCCAATCCCGATCGTCGATCGTCTCGATGAATGCCATTCGTGTGTCCTCCTTCGTCGCGGGGGACCATACTCACGCAATACGGGAATCTCAGGACTCGGAACTGCGGCGTCAACCGCCCGATCTCTAGGATCGCTGCATGGACGACACCAGCAGGCTGCTCCGCCAGACAGCCGAACTCGCCGGCCGCTACCTCTCCACCCTTGACCAGAGGCCGGTCTTCCCACACGTACAAGCCGACGATCTCCGAACGCTCCTGGCCATGCCGCTCCCCGGCGACGGCGTAGACGCCGGCCGGGTCATCGAGGAACTGGCCGCCGCGGCGGAGCCCGGCCTCGTCGCCGGGACCGGTGGACGCTACTTCGGGTTCGTCACCGGAGGCTCCGTCCCTGCCGCCCTGGCTGCCGACTGGCTCGCCACGGCCTGGGATCAGAACGCCTTCTCATACCTGTCCAGCCCGGCGGCGGCCATCGTCGAGGAAGTCGCCGCGATCTGGGTCAAGGACCTGCTCCTGCTCCCGGCCGACGCATCCGTCGGATTCGTGACCGGGTGCCAGATGGCGCACGTCACCTGCCTCGCCGCGGCCCGCCACGAAGTGCTGCGACGGGTCGGGTGGAACGTCTCCGAACACGGTCTCGGCGGAGCCCCCCACATTCGCGTGGTCGCCGGCCGGCACAGACACATGACCGTCGACCGGGCACTGCGCCTGCTCGGTATCGGAGAGGCGGCCATCGAGCAGGTCGAGACCGACGCTCAGGGGCGGATCCTCCCGGACGCCTTGGACGAGACACTCACTGCAGGGACAGGGCCGGTCATCGTCGTCGCGCAGGCCGGAGAGGTGAACACCGGGGCGTTCGACCCTCTCTCCGCGGTGACCGGAATCGCAACCGAACATGGTGCCTGGACCCATGTCGACGGAGCATTCGGCATCTGGGCGCGAGCAAGCACGACGTTGCAGCATCTCACCGACGGACTCGAACTCGCCGACTCGTGGGCGTTCGACGCGCACAAGTGGCTCAACGTCCCCTACGACTCCGGTGTGGCGGTCTGCGCACATCCGGAGGCTCACCGCGCCGCGATGCTCGGTGAGGCTGCATACCTTCTGCCCTCCGCAACCGAGCGTGACGCCATCGATTGGACACCTGACGCTTCGCGACGCGCTCGCGGATTCGCCGTGTACGCGGCTCTTCGATCACTGGGCAGGAATGGCGTCGCAGATCTCGTCGACCGCTCGTGCGCCCACGCACGTCGTCTTGCAGACGGCATTTCCCGACTCTCCGGCGCGACCATCCTCAACGACGTCGTCCTGAACCAGGTGCTCGTACGCTTCGGTGACGACAACACCACCGAACGGATCCTGGGCCATGTGCAGGGCGGCGGTGTCGCCTGGATGGGTGGCACGACATGGAACGGACGATCCGCAATACGAATCTCCGTGTCGAGCTGGGCCACCAACGAGATGGACGTGAATCGCACCATTGCCGAGTTCGCCGACGCCGCGCACGCCGCCACCTGAAGCGCCGCCCCGCAGCAGACCGAACTCGCCGTGGAGTCGAGCGATCAAGAGATCGCGCGCCGTAGTCTGCAGGCGACGCGACCCGGAGACGCCACCATGGAGACGTTCATCGCCGGCCTTCCCAAGGCCGAGCTGCACCTGCACCTCGAAGGCACCCTGGAACCCGAGCTCAAGTTCGCCCTCGCCCGGCGCAACGCAGTGTCGCTGCCCTACGGATCTGCAGAGGAGATGAGCGTCGCGTACGACTTCGACGACCTGCCCTCGTTCCTCGCCCAGTACTACGAAGGCATGAGCGTGTTGCTCACCGAGGCGGACTTCTACGACCTGGCGTGGGCCTACTTCACCAAGGCCGCATCGCAGAACGTCGTGTATGCGGAGGTGTTCTTCGATCCACAGGCGCACACGACGAGGGGCATCGACTTCAACACGGTCATCACCGGCGTCAACCGGGCCCAACTCGACGCCGCCGACCGGCTCGGTGTCCGCAGCGGGCTCATCATGTGCTTTCTGCGGGATCTCAACGCCGAATCGGCGATGGACACTCTCGAACAGGCCCTCCCCTATCGGGACCGGATTATCGGGGTGGGCCTCGACTCCGACGAGAAGGACAACCCGCCGATCAAGTTCCGCGACGTGTTCGCACGTGCCCGCGCCGAAGGGTTCCATCTCACGATGCACTGTGACGTCGACCAGGAGAACTCCGTCGACCACATCTGGCAGTGCCTCGACGACATCGGAGTCGAGCGGATCGACCACGGCATCAACTGTCTCGAAGACGAGCGTCTCGTCACCGAGATCCGCCGTCGCGGGCTCGGGCTCACCGTATGTCCGATCTCGAACAGCTACGTCGCCGGAAGCCTCAAAGCGGAGCAGATCCGCGCGATGCTCGACGCCGGGCTCCGTGTCACGATCAACTCCGACGACCCTGCCTACTTCCCCGGCTACATCAACGAGAACCTGCTCGCCGTTCAGCAAGCGGTGGACCTGTCGCGCTCCGATGTCTTGCAGTTGGTTCGAAATGCCTTCGAGGTGGCGTGGCTACCCGAGGCCGACAAGCGGAACTATCTCGAGAATCTCGAGTCATCGGCGGGATGACCCGATCACTCGGGCGCTATCAGCCGGGGGAATAGGGGCTCCGCCGCCGTCAGCCGATCACCCCCGAGATGTGTCCGGGCACGCTCGGCGAGCTGCGGCGTGAACGGCGCCAGCAGCCAGGCAATCCCCCGGACGATCGTGACCAACCGACCCAGGACCCGATCGAACTCGCTTCCGGCGCCGGTATCTCCCTGCGCCTCCAGCCTTGCCAACTCCCACGGGCGCCGCTGCTGCAGCTCGGCGTTGGCGTCACGAATCGCCGCCGAGACGGCCAGAGCAGCCGTCCGCAGATCGAACCGTGCCAGTGCACGGGCCACGCTTTCTTCCACCGGCGCCGACGGGTGTCCCTCCGAGGCATCGAGAATCCTCCCACCGCGGTACTTCACCAGCAGCGCCGCGATGCCGCTGAGCAGATTCCCGTACCCGTTGACAAGATCCTGGTTGATGCGATCGACGAGACGTTGCTCCGTAAAGTCCGCATCACCGACGCGGGGAACCTCGGCGGCCAACCACCAGCGGAGAGCATCCGATCCGTAGACGTCAACGAGATCTGCCGGGGACACCGTTGGGCCGGCACTCTTGCTGATCTTGGCACCGCCAACGGTCAAGTAGTCGTGGACAAAGATGGCCGTCGGGAGCGGCTCGCCTGCCGACAGGAGAAACGCGGGCCAGTAGACAGCATGGAACCGCAGGATGCCCTTTCCGATCACATGGACCCGCTCGTCGGACTCGAGCCACCATGTCCGATAGTCGGACGAATCCATCCCGTACCCCAGAGCGGAGATGTAGTTGCCGAGAGCGTCGTACCAGATGTAGACCACCTGATCCTGATCACCCGGCACCGGAATACCCCAGCCGCGTGCCCGTTCTGCCGGACGAGATACGCTGATGTCCTCGAGCCCCGCCTGGATAAAGGACACGACCTCATTGCGCCGCACTTCCGGTTCGATCCGCAGCCGGCCGCTGCCGATTGCCTCGAGCAATGCATCCTCGTGGCGGCTCAACCGAAAGAACCAGTTGTGCTCGGCGACCTTGTCGACCGTCGTGCCATGTTCGGGACAAGTGCCGCCGCTGAGTTCGCCGGCTGCATAGAACTGCTCACAACCCACGCAGTAGAGACCCTCGTAGCTGCGCGTGTACAGATCCCCCGATCGGGCACATGCCTCCCAGAGCCGCTCGACACCGCCGCGGTGACAAACGTCGGTACTCGTGCGGATGTAGTCATCGAGCGAGAGCGCCAACGGCCCGCGCAATGACTCGAACTCGTCCGCTCTCGCCTCAACGTACTGCTCAACAGAGACACCGGCAGCCTCCGCCGCAAGCACGTTCTTCAGGGCATTGTCATCGGTCCCCGAGAGGAATCGCACCTGGTCTCCGGTTTGTCTGCGATAACGGGCGAGTACATCGGCCTGTACCAGCTCGAGAGCATGTCCCAGGTGTGGCGACGCGTTGACGTACGGAATGGCCGTCGTGACGTAGAAACGGTTCATCGGTGCCTCCTTGTCGGCCCTGTCACGGAGACCACCTTCGCCATCGGACCCCGTGAACGGGGCCCTCGGTGGATTTCACACGCGCCGAACAGGTCCCAGGGGGAGACGCATCATCGAGCAGCGTGGTGATCCATAGGCCATTGCCCCCGGAGACTATCCGACGCCGCACACCCGTGTCTCCGATTAGCCGCGACGGTGCTGATCTGGCCCAGACATTCTGGCGTCCTCGGATACCTGCCGGCCGTGGCACCGAGGCGACATCGGCCGTACTCTACGCCAGGAGAGGAGAAGTGGATGTCGCGTCTGATCAGGCTTGTCGTAAGTGTGGCCTTTGGGGCGGCAGCGTTCCTCGCGCTGTTCCCCAGTGCTGCCACCCTGCCCGTTCCACCCACGTTCTACTCGGTGGTTGGGAACCGGGTGCCCACCGACAACCCCCTGCTTGCCATCGCAGCAGGCCTCTCGGCCGCCGGATTGGTCTGGTTGTCGACCAGGCCGGGTCGACCAAGACCATAGACCACAACCCGCCCAGGCAACACCGTCGATCGGGCAAGATCCAGCCTCGGGCCCGACTGCGCACGACACGCAATGATCTGAGAGCCACCCACCTTCTCGGGCGTTCCGACACGCAGCAGCCACAGCGCCATGCCACGCAGGCCCGTTCATCGTGCCGCACCCGCACGGACATTGTCAGGCTTTGGAAACTGGAGTGCCGGCATCCGCAGACGCACTCACCGGCCACCTGCAGCTCTCGCGCCAACTGATCTCGGCGCGTGGCGCCGCCCAGAGTCGGCCTCCAGAACGCCGGCCACGAGGATATCCGTTGCGCACAGCGAACACTTCTGCACGAACCGTGGTGCACAATCGCATAGGATGACGCCACCATGGAATCGGCGGACTTCGTCGTCATCGGAGCGGGAATAGCCGGAGCATCGGTCGCGTATGAACTGGCCGCGCACGCGCGAGTCGTCGTCCTGGAACGCGAAGCGGTGGCCGGCTATCACACGACCGGCAGATCGGCGGCCGTCTTCACCGAGGCATACGAAAAGAGCGGCATTCGTGCGCTGACGCGGGCAAGCCGACCGTTCCTGGAGGACCCTCCGGAGGGGTTCACCGACGTTCCACTACTGTCGCCGCTGCCGGTCCTGTTCGTCGGCCGGGACGACCAGCTCGATGCCCTCGAGCAGGTCCTACACGAGTCGGTGGATCTGGTCCGATGGGTCGATCCGATCGAGGCCCTCACCTTGTGCCCGGTGCTCCGGCCCGGCTACGTCGCCGGCGGGGTGCTCGAAGCCGACGCCCGATCCATCGACGTGCACGCTCTCCACCAAGGTTTCCTCCGCGGCCTTCGCCGCAGAGGAAGCCGTGTGCTCACCAAAGCGGAGGTGAGCTCCCTCGTCTACACGTCGACATGGACGGTCGGAACGACGCAAGGGCCGATCAGAACTCCTGTGATCGTCGACGCCGCCGGGGCGTGGGCGGACCAGGTCGCCGAGATGGCCGGCGCCCGACCGGTCGGCCTCACTCCGCTCCGGCGCACAGCCTTCACTTTCGATCCCCCACCCGACATCGGTGGCAGGGCCTGGCCGATGGTTTTCGATGTCGGCGAAGACTTCTACTTCAGGCTCGACGGGCCGCAGATACTCGCCTCACCGTGCGACGAGGAGCCAATGGAGCCGTGCGACGTCCGGCACGAGGAGATCGACGTGGCGATCGCCATCGATCGCATCCAGGCGGCGACCACGCTCACGATCCGCCACGTGCGGAACGCGTGGGCAGGTCTGCGCACTTTCGCGCCGGACCGCACACCCGTGGTCGGTTGGGATCCCGAGGTGCCGGGCTTCTTCTGGCTTGCCGGCCAGGGCGGTTTCGGAATCATGACCTCGCCGGCGATGGCACGGACTGCGTCGGCACTGATCACCGGCGGAGCGGTGCAGGAGAGCATCGACACGACCCTCTTGGACCCCGGACGGTTTTGACCGGCCGACCTCCATCATCTGCGGTCTACTCACGTCGTTCCGACCCAGAGGCCACCGCCGATGAATGCGCCGCCGACGAGCTGGAACCCCTGGATCGACTCGCCAAGGAACACTACGGCGAGCACCGCGGCGAACAACGGTATCAGATTCAGGTAGGGACCGGCTCTCGTCGGACCGATCACCATGACCCCTTGGTTCCAGGTGATGTAGGCGATGACGGAGGCGAAGATCCCGACGTAGAGGATCGTCGCGACGTGGGGAATGCTCCAGGCGAAGCCTCCGATGGTGGCGGCCTCCCACAGGTAGAATGGCAGCAGCATCAGGGTCCCCACGGCGGCGACGGCGGTGACGATCACCAGGGGCGGCAGCTGTGGCCGGCGACGCAGCCCGACGGAGTAGACGGCCCACGCCACGACCGTACCGAGGATGAGCAGGTCACCAACGGCGAAGTGCAGCTGTCCGAGCGCCCGAGTGTCGCCGCGGGTGAGCACGACGATCACACCGATCATCGTCACCACGATTCCGACCCCCTCCCGGACACTGATGTGCTCCCGGAACGCCATGTACACAACGACGGGAATCACGACCGGTGAAGTTGCCGTGATCAGGCTCGCGTTGATGGCCGTCGTCGTGTGCAACCCCGTGTACGCGAGCGTGTGGAAGAGCAACACACCGGTGAAGGAGGACATCGCCAGCCAACCAACGTGGCGCCGCAATTCGGGTATCGATCGCCAGGTGGCCCGCCCGGAGATGATCACCAGCACGACGAGAGCGGTGAGCCACCGGTAGAAACTCAACGACAGCGGGGGAATCTCGGTGGCGACGGCCCTGCCCACCACGAAGTTGCCTCCCCACAGCAGCGCAGACAGGGTGAGCAGGACAGGAGCCGGGACTCGACGCACGAGCATCGATCCTACCGGGCGACAGCCAGGCGAATCCCTTGACCCTCAGGTTGCGCAATGCCCCCGCGTGCGCCATACGACATACATGGTGGGTCACGCGACACGAGCAGTCCCCGCATCCAATCCCCTCCTCCGACAGCCTCGAAGTGAAAGATGCTCTTCCGCTCACGCCCGGTCAGCGTGCCCGTCCCTCGCCAGAAAGCGGTGGATCCAAGCCCAAGGCCAGGCAGGAGTTACACATCCCTCTGTAGATCACCTGGGCTTCGTCGACGACACCCACGGCTTCGTCCGGTGTCATGCACGGTTTGGTCCCTTTGGCACAGGGGACATCGATGATCGAGCCACAGTTTCGACACACGAGATGGTGGTGCCACTCGGTCGCGATCTCGTAGCGAGTCGATCCGGGTCCGGCGTCGGCCACCATGACCAGTCCGGCGGCCGTCAGGTCCGCGAGTACGTTGAAGACCGACGCCCGGGAGACCGTGATGCCACGTGCTCCCAGTCCCTTTGCCACGTCCTCGGTTGTTGGGTGCCCTTCGAGCACCGCCAGCGTTTCGAGCACGCCGAGGCGGGCCCGAGTCACTCTCAGGCCCGCCGAGCGCAATAGCTCGTTCGCGTCGATGGGTTCGGTCACTTGAGGTGGGCGCGGAGCATCCACAGCTGCTCCTCGAGCCCTTCGATGATCCCCTGGAGAAGTGCATCGCTGATGACGTCGAGATCGGCGACTGTTTGCCGGCTGTCGCGCGCCTTTCGGGCAGCCACCTCGACCCGCTCCGCAACCAGGCGAATGGCGTCTCTGTCGGCCAGCCAGGCGAGCGGGAACTCACGTCCTGCTCCCCGGTCGCCAACGTCCTGGGCACGGCCCTTCGGGATGACGCCGAGCGTGACGATCCGCTCCGCGACGCTGTCACTCCACAGGCGCCAGGCGTCGACCAACACATCGAGGCGCTCGTGAACCGACTGGAAACGCTCACCGACGACGGTCCAATGGGCTTGCTTGCCCAGCAGATGAAGGTCGATCAGGTCGATCAGCGTGGGTTGCAGGGCGTCGGCCACCTTGCCGGCGGTCTCCTCGGGAAGCACGGTCCAACTCATGGCAATCCTCCTCGGACTAGGTCGTTTTGACTGAGTCTAAGGTAGCGCATGAATTAGACATAGTCAAATATAGGGGGCCAATGCCGATCTCGCCCCGTTCATGCGCTCGGCAGTCGTCGCCAACGCGTAACCATCAGGAGACAAGAGAGCCGGACGCTCGATCAGCCGCGCCCGGCGAACAGTCGCAGCGGCTCTTCGCGGCCGGACCCCGTGGCCGGGCGCAACACCGACCTGATGCTCACGTGGCCGCATTCCGAGCAGACCGAACGTTCCAGACCCGGCCCGATACGCTGGATGATCGGATCGTGAACGTGAACTCGTGTCATCACCCACCGACCTGCCCTACGTCAAAGATCCGCACTGTCATCTTCCATGTGCCGGCGCCATCGACGAGGGTGTACCCGGTCAGGCCGCCTCCCGGCTGGAATGTGATCGTCGCATTGGTCAGGGTCCCCGCTGCCGATGCGTCCGACAGGCCGGTTCCTTGAAGGACTGTCCCCTTGAGCGTGCCACTCACCTCACCATCGCCGGTGATCGTCGCGCCTTCGAGGTCGCGCAGAAGAAGCAGCGACGGGACGGCTGCCGCCTCCCCGAGAGGAACTTCGGTCGTCCCTGAAGAAGTGGTGATCGTGGCCACACCATCTTTGACGGTGGTCGTTGTCTCCTGGCCGCCCGACTTGGTCACCAGTTCGCGATCGGCACCGTTCACCCATCCGGACAGATCTACGGAGATCATTCCGGACTGTGTCTGCGCCTGGACGGTCGCTTCGAAACGGTACGCCGCGGCGGCGAGTGTCCTGTCGAGTGCATCGACATACAGCGCGAGTTCTGTCGGAGCGGTCGTCGTCGGAGCGGTCGTCGGCGCCGTCTCAGTCCGGGTCGGCTGTGTCGACGGGAGCGACGATGCCGGCGCCTGTGCAGCTGGGCCTCCGCAAGCTGCCACCACGAAAGCTGCCACTGCCAAGAACGCGATCCTTCGGTGCATCTGATCTCTCCTATGTCTCTGAGTCGGGGTGTTCCGGTTCGTCGCTGTCGCCCGATCCGCCGGCGTCAGGCGCTTCGTCATCGGCGCTCTCACCGCTCCCGACGTCGCCCGACTCCTCAGGTTCCGTCGGCTCGGAGACAGTCGTCTCGTCCTCCTCCGGATCCGAGACGGAAGACGAAGAACCGGACTCCACGGCGTCGGAACCCTCGACCTGCTCTGTGTCTGACGCTTCCGGAGGTTCGTTGGCGCTCTCCTCGGAAGGCTCGACCTGTTCTGCATCCGATGCTTCCGGAGGTTCGTTGGCGCTCTCCTCGGAGGGCTCGACGGATGACCCTGCCGGGCCCACCGCCTTCTCATCGACAGGTTCCGCCGGACTCGGTTCGATTTCCTGCTGAAGGGCTTCCAGCGCTCCGGAGAGCGCATCACCGTCCGGAGCGGCCGCTACCGCTGCAGCGGCTTCTTGGAGTGCGCGAGCGACTTCGGACGAATCGTCGCCTCTGGCAATCAACCCGGATACCTCGTCGAGACGGTGACGAGCCGGGACCGATGGATCAAACACCGCCTGGACCCGCTCGACAACCCGCTTGGCCGGATAGAGCGAGTCGCCGGGAAGCGACCCTTGCGCTGCAAATGCCACACCGGCGGGTCCCAGGGTCATCGTGACAACCAACAGGCCGGTGATCCTGCGCCGAAGCTGCGTCGACCACCGCGAGCGGACAACCGGAACCACAACCGGAGCGGACTCGATGGCCTCGGAGATCGCGTTCAGGTGAGCAGCGCGCGCCTCGTCCGGAATCCGGAACTTCGTCCAGTCCTCCAGCATCTGAGTCAGCTGTTGTCGCTTCATGGCCTTCATTCGTGCGTCCTCCCAAACGCAGGCTTGCCTTTCACCGGTTCAGACGCCGCGACACCGTCGGATTCGACTGGTGAGAGTGCCCGACGCAGGGAAGCTTCGGCACGGGCGATCATCGCGTAGACGGCCGCTCTGTTGGAACCGACGACTTTGGCCACCTCGGCGCCCGACATCCCCGCCACATGACGCAGCAGCACGACGGTTCGCTGGTGCGGAGTGAGCGTTGCGAACGCCGCTTCGAGGTCGGGATCGAACAGCATGTCGACCGGATCCGCTCCTCGTGACTCGGGTTCGGGAAGCACGTCCATGAGCTGTTCGGGCCGCCTGGACCGGCGGCGGATTTCATCCAGACACGTGAACCTGACACTGCGATAGAGCCAGGCCCGAACGGAACGGCCGTCTCCCACGAGGTCGGGTGCGGCCTTGACGAACTCGAGAAACGCTTGCTGAACGGCGTCCTCTGCTGCGAGACGGTCACGGAGCATCCCGAACGCAAATCCGCCGAGCGAGTCGGCCAGGGCTTCATACAGTCGTCGGAACGCGACAGGATCCCGCCTCCGGAGGGCGGGAACGAGTGCATCGAGGTCCTTGTCGGCTCCTGGCATCACCCTTGTCGATTCCGGCGGGAGGCGCCCGCACCGGACGCCTCCCGCCTCCTGGTCCCGCTACTTGCCGCTCTCACTTTCATCAGAGCCCTCGTCCGAACTCGAATCGGACTCCGAGTCTGATTCCTCGTGATCGGACTTCTGGTCGTCCGCCGAGATCTCGTCGGAGCTCTCGTCATCGGCCGAGATCTCCTCAGAGTCCTGGTCATCGGCCGAGATCTCCTCAGAGTCCTGGTCATCGGCCGAGATCTCCTCAGAGTCCTGGTCATCGGCCGAGATCTCCTCATCGGAGGATCCATCGGTTTCGGGGGTCGAGACACTTGCCTCGAATCTTCCGTCCTCTGCCTTGATCTCGATCGTGATCGAACCGTCGTTCGAGGTGAGTTTCAGATGCTCACCGTCCTTCACGAGCGTGAAACCGTCCGGCTGATCCATTGACAGGGCCCCATCCTCACCAACCGTGATCGTGAAGCTGTACGTGCCGATCGTCACTGTGTGGTCACCAGGCTCCAGCCGGCCCAGATCGACCTTGACCTCGCTGTCGAAAGTTCCGTCTTCGACCTCGACTTCGATCGACAGACTGTCCGAAGCGAGTACGAACTCACCATCGTCACTCGTCGAGACGACGAGATCGACGAGGTCCGTGAAACCATCCGGTGCCGCCGTAACCGTGACCGTGCTGCCGTCGACGTTCAGCGTCACGTCCCCCACGCCGGGCACCGTCAGGGTGTAGTCGCCGTTTGCCAATGCCTCGTCGGCACCGGCAACACTCATGATCCCGACCGTGGCCAGCGTCAGAGCTGCCATGGTCAGAAGTATCCAGAAACTCCGCCGCATCATCTTCCTCCTTGGGGACGTCTACGCCGGTACAGACGAATATCGACAATCGGATTCGACGGCTTGATCGAAACTTCTGAGGACCTGTCCGCAGGACGAACGAAACGCGTCAGCTCAGGGAGGCCGCGATCTGCTCGGCCTTTCGGAGTACGCGCAGTGCGTTTTCTCCAAGCACGTTGCGGATTGCCTGCTCGTCCCAGCCCCTCCCGAGGAGTTCGGCCGTGACGTTCGGATAGCACGAAACGTCCTCCAGTCCCACGGGGACGACATCGATGCCGTCGAAGTCGCTTCCGAGCCCGACATGATCGACGCCCGCGACACGGACCGCGTGCTCGATGTGGTCGACGACATCGGCCACCGATCCGGGCTCCATGGGATCATCCTCGGCCATGCGCCGCATCGCCTCCTCGAGTGCCTTGTCGTCGCTCAACTCGGCGTGCAGGCGCCTGGCCTCGGCAAACAGGTCGAGTGATTGCTCCGCAGCTTCGGCAACGACGAAGCCGGGGTAGAAGTTGATCATCACCACGCCACCGGAACGCCCCACCGCTTCGAGCACATCGTCGGGAAGGTTGCGAGGATGCGAAGCCAGCGCAGCGGTGCTCGAGTGCGAAGCGATCACAGGAGTCGCCGACACCTCCAAGGCGTCCCACATCGTGTCGACCGACACATGGGAGATGTCGACGAGCATCGCGAGCCGGTTCATCTCTCGCACCACGTCCCTGCCGAAGTCGGTCAGGCCACCGTGTCTGGGCTCGTCCGTCGCCGAATCGGCCCAATCGATCGTGTCGATGTGCGTAAGCGTCATGTAGCGGACACCCAGATCGCCAAGCGCCCTCAGGCCTGCAAGGGAGTTCTCGATGCTGTGGCCACCCTCGGCTCCGAGCAACCCCGCGATCCGGCCGGAAGCCCGAATGTGTTCGACGTCGTCGGAACCGACGGCGAGCTCTGTCCACTCGGGTGCCATGGCCGACATTCGCCGAACCAGGTCGATCTGCTCGATGGTTTCGCGCAGCGGCGACGTGCTCCACGCCGGCACGTACACGGACCAGAACTGCGCACCGACGCCGCCCTCGCGTAGCCGGGGGAAATCGGTGTGATACCCGTCGAGACGGGTTCGAGGATCGGCAACATCGAGCGAACCACCGGCTCGCACCCTGATCGCCCACGGCAGGTCGTTGTGACCGTCCGTGACGGGGAGGTCTCGATGGATGCGCAGGGCAGCATCCCTTTCCGTTCTCGTGACGCTCAACGCCGGCAACCGTCCGTGCGAACCGTCACGAGAACGAGACCGGGCGTTGCGGTTCCTCATTCACGACGAGCCGAAATACGTCCGGCCGCGCGTAGTGGCCTACCACATCGAGGTCGAACGTCGCGCGGGGAATCTCGCCCAGGTCGACGTCCGCGACGAGGACTGCCTCACCGTCGCGATACGGTTCGACGAGGAACCTCCCATGCGGGTCGACGATGCAGCTCCCCCCGCCGATCAGCACCTCGTCCGGTTCGGCTTCGATCGGATAGTCGTCCGGATAGCCGGACCGGGTCGTGTACTGGCCGACGGAGACGACAAAGCAGCGCCCCTCGAGGGCGATGTGCCGCATCGACGCTGCCCAACGCTCCCGGTCGTCGACAGTGGGCGCGCACCAGATCTGGACCCCTTTGGCATAGAGGGCGACGCGATAGAGCGGCAGGTAGTTCTCCCAGCAGATCGCCGCGCCGAGCCGACCGACCGACGTCTCGATCACCGGCATCGTGGAGCCGTCACCGAACCCCCAGATGAGACGTTCGGCGGCGGTCGGCATGAGCTTGCGGTGTGTGCCGAGCATCGCCCCATCGGGACCGAAGAACACCGCCGTGCAGTAGAGCGTCCCGCCATCGCGTTCGATGACTCCGACGACCACATGCACACCATGCTCGGCGGCCGCTGCACCGATCCTCTCCGACTCGAGACCCGGGAGGTCGATCGCCGACTCCCAGTACCGGCGGAACCAGTCGCGGCCTTCTTCGGTGCGAGATCCGACGACCGTGCCGAAGTCATGACCCTTCGGATACCCACCGACGAACGCCTCCGGGAACACGACGAGGTCTGCGCCTCGTTCCGCCGACTCTGCAACGAACCGTTCCAGCTTGGTGAGCGTCGCCGGCGTGTCAAACGCGATCGACCCTGCCTGTACCGCAGCAACCCGAACCATCCGTAGCCCTTCCTCGATGCGCGATGCAACCCTACCCTTCGGGGTCACCCCTCCGAACGTATCCTTCCGATGGACACGAGGCGGACGAGCGCGCGCGTGAAGAAGAGAAGGTTGAGCACGACGAGCGCCAACCCGATGACGAGAAGTATCGGGGCACTCACTCCGGACGCGATCGACTCGAGCCACCGCACGAGCGGGGCACCCGGATCCTCTCTGAGCTCGTGAGCGAAGACCGAGCGAATGAAACCGACCGGACCGGCAAGCGTCGCCGCGACGATGAACAGCCCCGACACCAGGCCAATCACGCTCGCGACGACACCCAATGCTGCACTTCGTCGCCCTTCGACCGTCGCGGGCACGTCGTTTCGCTGCAGGTCCCATGCGGCCAAGACGATGTCGCCGAACATGCGGAGCCTGCGCTGCAGGCCCAGCCAGAACCCGTACTTCTCTTCCTTCACCGTCTGTGAGATCCCCCGGAACACCCGGTATCTAAGCCCCTTTCCGTAATAGACGGCATAGAAGTTGAGCCCCGCTTCGATTCGAAAACGGACTTTGTACCGGTCGGGAAGCCTGTACCACAGCCGTTTGGTGATTGCACGCTCACCACCGAGGAGCGGGATGAAGTGCATCAGCAGCCGCAAGTAGTAGATCTTGCGGTTGCGCATGAGGATGAACATCTCAGAGGAACCGTCGAGCACCGGTTGCACGGTCTCGGCGATCATCTGATGTGTAAGCCCGACGATGTCGGCGTCGGCAAAGAAGATCACATCAGTTCTCGCGCGAGCGACTCCAACGTCCATGGCGTGACCCTTGCCCTGATTCACCTCGATACGCAGGTACGTCACCGGGTAGGCGGCAACAACATCTTCGGTGCCGTCGGTCGACCCGTCGTCGACGACGATGACCTCTTCAAAACCCGGATAGGTGGTCAGTACGTCGAGTACTCGCCCAATGCGGGGAGCCTCGTTGTACGCGGCGACGATCGCCGTCACGCCTCCGAGCGGCGCATCCATGACCAGCCTCTCTTCACGGCGAACCCGACGACCGCCACGGCAAGCAGGACCACCTCGGCACGCGGAACACTGCGTTGCAGAACCTCGAGCTGCATCCCGGCGACCCACCCGAGAGGGAGCAGCACACCGAGCCACAACATCGCCCCGACAGCATCGAACATGACGAACCTGCGGGTCGGTACTTCTCTCACCGACATGTAGACCAGTGATAGCAGCCTGGTCCCGTAGAGGAGTTTCACGAACAACAATCCCCGATGGGGATGGTCGCCCACCCACCTGTCGAGCTTGCCGACGACCTGGTCGAACCGGACGAGTCGATCAGGATCCCGGCGGATCCGTGCCAGCGTCCTCCCCGACATCGAAAACCACAACGTGTCCGATATCACTGTTCCCAGCAACGCCCACCCGAAAACCGATGGGAGACCCCAGTGCCCCTGCGAAGCCAGTGCTCCCGCCGCCAGCACGACGGAGTCGCCGAGGACAAACGTCCCCACGAACACGACCCAGGAGCGATAGACGATGAGAGAAGAAAGCACGGAGATCCCGAACGAGCGGCTGAATAACCATAGCGGGTCGACGATCAAGGGGAACTTCGACGGCACGTCGGTGTCACCCCGGGACGAAGATCGCGATCGACTTTCGACCTGACCCTCAGGTTCCTTGCCGAGCACCACTCATGGGCAGGTCGACACGAAACACCGCACCCGGGAACAGGTCATCATCAAGGACCCGCACGGTGCCCCCGTGTGCTTCAACGATGGCTTTCGCCACTGCGAGACCGAGACCAGTGCCTCCTTCGATGCGAGATCGGGCACCGTCGAGGCGCACGAAACGATCGAAGATGTCTTCACGACGGTTCTGGGGGATGCCAGGTCCGTCGTCCGCGACCAGCAGGTACGCGAAACCATCTCGTACACCGGTCTCGACCCACACGCGCCCGCCGGTGTGCCGGACGGCGTTATCGAGAAGGTTGCGGGCAAGCTGCCTCATTCTTCGCCGATCCATATACACGCGTGTGACGGCAAGGCCTGACAGATCGAACGAGACACCGGCGATGGCCATCGACCCAGCCTCTTCTCGGACGAGCTCGGCCAGATCGAATGAAGTCCGATCGAGCTGAAAGTGGTCTTCGTCGGCACGGGACAGGATGAGAAGATCCTCCACGAGCAGCGCAAGCCGTCGAGCCTCCCCGGCGACATCCCCGGCGAACTCTTTCATCTCTATCTGCGCACGCGCCGATTCGGCCACCTCCGCCATGGTCAGGAGGGATGCGACCGGGCTCTTCAGTTCATGCGACGCATCGGAAACGAAACGACGTTGCCGAGCAACGGACGACTCGAGACGATCCAACATGCCATTGAGTGTCTCGGCGAGATGGCGGATCTCATCCTGACTGTCGGGAACATCGATCCTTCGATCGAGTTTGGCCAAAGTGATGCCTTCCGCCTGAGCGATCATCTTCCCCACAGGCCTCAATGACCGGCCGACGAGTCCCCAGGTCATCCAGGCACCGACCATCACCAGCAGCGGGATACCGACTGCCAGCATGGGTATGAGCGTCGCGATCGCCCTGTTGACCGAAGCCAACGATCCAACGACGACCACCTGATAGACGCCGTCTCCCGACGCCGCTCCGGTGATTGCCACCAGGTACGGAGCCTCCTCATCATGGTTCTCACCGGCGTCCTGTTCACCCGAGGCGTCGAGCGCGGCCATCTCGGTGAGCCGCAACACTCCTGCAGGCACCGTGTCGGCAGTGACGGCTTGCTGCCCCTCGATGTCGAGAGTCGATGCGATGACTGTGCCCGATGGGTCGATGACCTGCGCGGAAGTTCCCCTCACCGAGGGGATCGTGCGCGAGAGACCGCCGGACACGACGAGACCGGCAATGTCTTGGGATCGAGAAGAGACAACGGTCTCCAGGGAACGTGTGAGGTTCGCGCGAGTCAATGCGATGAAGACGACGGCGCCAACCACGAGCGCCATGGTGATGACAACTGTCGCAAGCACCGTGGCTTGGGCTCTCACCCCTTTCGGGAGTGTGGGCCTACGCATCCCGGGAGCCGTCCGGGACGAGTCGATACCCGACACCCCTCACGGTCTCGATCGATCTCCGGCCGAATGGAGCGTCGATCTTCTTGCGGAGATAGCCGATATACACCTCCACAACGTTTGGGTCGCCATCGAATCCCCAATCCCACACCGCATTCAAGATATCGAGTTTCGAGAGGACCTCACCGGGGTATCGCATCAGATGCTCGAGCAGGGAGAACTCCTTCGGGGTGAGCCGTATCTCCTCGTCCCCTCGCATGCATCGGTGGCCCGCGGGATTGAGCGTGAGGTCGCCTGCGGAGAGGACCGTCGGACGCGCGGTGTCGCCTCGGCGCGCCAGCGCTCGGATCCGGGCCAGCAGCACCACGAATGAAAACGGCTTCGTCAAGTAGTCATCCGCTCCGGTGTCGAGCGCTTCGGCAAGGTCATACTCCCCGTCCTTGGCCGTCAGCATGAGAATCGGAGTCCAGTTCCTCTCTTCTCGCAGATCGGCACAGACCTGGTACCCGTTGTGGCGCGGAAGCATGATGTCGAGGATGATCACGTCATAGGGTTGGTTGCGAGCGAGCCAAAGGCCTTCCTCGCCGTCATGAGCGACGTCCACGGCGTGGCCTTCCGCCTCCAGGCCACGCTTGACGTACGAAGCCAGCTTCACCTCGTCTTCGACGACCAGCAGCCTCACGTGATCGTCCTGTCGCGCACCGGCCATACGGGCGCTCGGCATCGGAGGACCCACCCCCGGAGCCGTGGTTCCCGGCTTCTCCCCATCCGGAGGATGCTCTCGCCATCGAGAGGAGTCCGGACTGAACGGTGCTCGTGATGCATGGCGTTGAGGCTACCGAGCAAAACCTGAGAGGGAGCTGAGAGAGCGACCCCCGGTCGTCGTTGCCGAACCTGTGGGCTTCTCAGGATGACTCAGGGTCTTCACAGGACCGATGGTGAACACTGTCGGCAAGCTCTCCGTATCGAAAAGGAGGTACGAGCTTTGAACGTCAAGAAGAAAGCCAACATCGCGGCCATCGCACTGGTTGCCCTCGCATCACTCGGCGTGGGCAGTGCAGCGATCGCCCAGACCGGTCAAGCCCCGGCGCAGACGCCGGCTCCGGCGACGGTGCAGCAACCCACCCAGTCAGGGCAGGTCGAGGCCACCACGGCGGACACCGATCAAGTCCAGTTCGAATCCCGGTCCCAGGCCGACGACGCGACCGAGGCGCCCGGCAAGGAAGACGGGACCGACCAGGGCAAGAATGAGCAGTCGCCTTCCTACTCGTCCAGCCTGACGGCGCCGCAGGGCGGCGACAACGGCGATGAGACGGCGGAAGCGAAGGCTCTCGCCGTCACACCGGGCCTGATCGGTGAACAGGCCGCCCGGGACGCCGCGCTTGCGGCATTCGACGGCACCGTCCAGAAGGTCGAACTCGACAACGAGAACGGCGCGGTCGTCTACTCGGTCGAGATCATCAACTCGTCCGGCGCCGGCGCCGATGTGAAGGTCGACGCGGGCAACGGCACCGTCCTGGCCCAGGAAGCCGGCGGCGCCGACGAGGGCGGGAAGGAGGCCGGCGAGCATTAGGCAACCTTCCCTGTGACGTGTGGGGCCTCCGGGCCCCCACGTCGCGCTCACCACTCGAGGCCGCCGGGAGCAATCCTGCTCAACCGTCACGAGAACGGAATGAATCCGGGCGCCGCACCACTACGAGCCTTGGATGATCATGACGCACACGGCTCCCTCGTCGCCGGACGCCGAAACGCAGCTGTCGGCCACACTGATCGATATGTTCCCGTCACCCGAGTACCAAGAGGTCGAGCGCACCGTCGTCCCGCCGGACTCGCTGCTGAAGCTGTTCTTCTGGAAGTCACCCGATCCTGTCCAGTCTTCGTAGAACTTGACGATGTCGTCGTAATCGGCCTTCGTGTAGGAAAGGCTCACCGACAGCCCGTCGGGAGTGGAGATCGAAGCGGTGACCTCACCACCGTCAGGAACGGGCACTGTCAGACCCTCGGGGATCTCCCCGCCACCAAACACCATGGTCCCCTCTTCGGATTCGACCTTGATCACAGTGTTGTCACCTGATCCGGATTGTTCGACACTCACATCGCCGCCACCGGACTGCTCGATCGTCTTCTCGGCGACCTTCTCGGCGACCTTCTCGGCGACCTTCTCGGCAGCCGACGCACAACCGGTAACCGAAACGCCAAGCACCAGTACGGCCATCGCGGCCATGAGTCTCTTCATCGCAGGTCCTTTCGTATTCCTCCGTGACACCATGAGGCTATCCGAGTGGCCGCGGAGATGGGAGACCTCGGGCCAACCCCCGGTCTGCCATGCAACGATCTGTCGGGGACCGAGATCCGCCCACATCGTGCTCTCGCGGCTTCAGACCGGCTCTGCTGCTTCGGTCTCCCGCGTCGGGACCGGC
Organism: bacterium BMS3Abin02; assembly: GCA_002897675.1. NCBI lineage: Bacteria > bacterium BMS3Abin02. The sequence continues at coordinate 96,740 of BDSU01000024.1, forward strand.
TCGCGCTCCGCCTCTGCCGGTTCGATCGGCACCCATAGCGGTTCCACGTTGATCACTCGTTCTTCCCTGCCGATGTCCATTCGTTCCTCCATGCTTGATGGGACAAGTATTTCGCGATTCGATCGTGCACCTCGGTCCAGGTAGCCCTCCTCACATTGCTGCTCTGAAGAACCGCGGGATCATCGAAGATGGCGGCGATGACGTCCGGATCATCTGCGAACACGACATTCGCCGGTCGGGCCACGGCCAACGCGATGACGCGCGCATGCGCCGCCCGGTAGCCACGCTCGTGCTCCACGACCTTGCCGGTCATGGCAACGACGCCGGCGGCGAAACTGCACGACTTCCCGGCAACGAACTCCTGGAGGAGCTCATGCACATCCTTCGCCGCGTACACACCGCATCCGAGCCGTCCACACCGCCCGTCGGTATGGGGGATCTCATCATCGTCAAAGGTCACGCGGCACACTGCATCCAACACGGGGCCGTTCCAGCGAACTTGGACACCGTGAAGACCACCGCCCGCCACCTTCCAGATCCGGTATCCGAGCACCGGCACCGGCGACCAGGCTTCGGCGTGATCCCGTTCAATGCGGCGGATGGCGTCGCCGAGAAGCATCTCGAGACCTTTCCCAAACCCGGCAATCTCGACATCCAGCCATCGGATCTGTTCTTCGATCTGCGCGATCTGACACCGCAAGGCTTCGATCCGCTTCGTGCGGCGCTGAACACCCCGCTGCAAACGTAACAACTGCTCCGGGTACTCGGATCTGCCGTAGCGGCTCCAAAGTTCGTCGAGGCGCTTTCGTAGACGTGCCACCTCGTCGCAGGCGCCGGGGGAAGCTGTCGGTTCTGGCTGCATGCCACCTCCGATCAGGGGGCGCGACGGTACCGGAATCGAACAGGTGTTCGCAACGATATCGAGTGTCGAGATTTCGCGATCTCCACAGAACGGCACAACTCCACGTCTGTGGCCATCGCCGCCGGCTCGCGAACAGCGCCCCAGATCGCGAGGCGACTCCGCGGATTGGCGGCTCCTGCCTCGGGACGCGCATCTTCGACACTGCGAACCAGGGACTGCACTCAGTCCCGCCACAAGCCCGAAGTCGAGAATGGTCCTCGCGATCCAGGGCAACTTCGCGTACATTGCAGCGGAGATGGACGAACAACGCCGAAGGACCAGCACCTCGAACTTCGGGGTGAGTCGAAGAGAGGCGCATGACGCGAGCCCTTTCTATGAGCGATTCCATCCTCCGGAGATCTCCGACGATGACCGCGTTGAGACCGCGCCGGATCTCGGCACCGGCTGCTTCCTCGGTGATGCTCGCACGATGGAGGAGATCCCCGACCGGTCCGTCGCCTTGGTCGTGACGTCACCTCCGTATTTCGCAGGAAAGGAGTACGAGGAAGAACTCGGCAGCGAAGGTGTGCCGAGTTCGTACGTCGAATACCTGGAACTCCTCCGGGAGGTCTTCAGCGAATGCAAGCGCACTCTCGAGCCCGGCGGACGCATCGCCGTCAACGTCGCGAACCTTGGGCGCAAGCCGTTCAGAAGCCTGTCTTCCGACGTGATCACGATTCTCCAGGACGATCTCGGGCTGCTCCTTCGCGGCGAAATCGTCTGGAGGAAAGGCAGGGGAATGTCCGGATCGTGCGCATGGGGTTCGTTCGCGAGCGCCGCGAACCCGGTCCTGCGCGATACGACCGAACGCATCATCATCGCATCGAAGGGACGGTTCAACCGGGCTCGCAGCCGTGCCCGGCGGGCCCGCGAAGGACTCCCCCACGAGGATTCGCTCAGCAATGACGAATTCCTCGAAGCGACACTGGACGTGTGGGAGATCCATCCGGAGAGTGCCCGTCGTGTCGGGCATCCGGCACCGTTTCCGATCGCTCTCCCTGAACGGCTCATCAATCTCTACACCTTCCAAGGCGATCTCGTCCTCGATCCGTTCATGGGATCGGGCACGACGCTTGTCGCTGCTGCTCGAGCTCGGCGACGCGGAGCCGGCTACGACCTCGACCCGGCATACGTCGAAATCGCCCAACGCCGCATTGCCGAACACTCGGACGAGCCGCCGGAGTATCGATTGGTGGGCAAGAAACTGCTCGACGTGGCCGCGGACGTGGTTACCGACGCCGGCTTCTCGATCGAGGGAAGGAACCGGCGTGTGAGCGGCGTCGTTGTCAATCTCACTGCCCGCGGATTGGACGGAGTGCCGTGGCTGATCGACGTTTCCGGAGGCTTCACCATCACCCCGAACGGCCTATCGACGACCGACGCCGTGCTGCGCAGCCTCGGAAAGGCTGCGACTCTCCGCCGAGAGAACGCCCACATCCTCCTGCTCACCTCCCACCTCCCAAAGCGAGCGACCGAACCGGACCGGATCCTCCGAGCGGCAAGAGGTGACATCTTCGTCGATGCCCTCGAGATCCTGGACGATGGAACACCCGCGGCGCTGCGCTCATACGCCACCGGTCCCCTGTTCTCGTGACGCTCGATGCGGTTGATTCCTGCCAGACGTCACGAAAACGAAGGGCACTCGATGCGAGGTTTTGCCCGAAGTACAGTTGAATCGGGTCACACATGAAGTACCGAGCCCTTCTCGCCGCCGCAATCCTCACCCTGGCCGCCTGCACGGCGCCGGCTTCCGTCACAGCCAGCACCGTGCCTGGTGTGACCACGACGCCGACCTCCTCGCCGGGCACGCCGACCTCCTTGCCGGGCACGCCGACCTCCTCGCCGGCGGCGGTCACCCCCGGCACGACCTCCTGTGACAATCCTCCGGAAGCGTTCCAGCCGCTCTGTACCGCCTATCACATCATCACGACCAGCTACGTCGACCCCGTCGACGACTCCCGTCTGGCAGAAGGAGCTGCTCGCGCCATAACCGAACACGAGAGTGAGCCGGGGGCGACCGCACCCGACTCGCTGACCTGTGCGCTTCCCTCGCCGGCATTCGCTCAGATGTGTAACGCGTTCGTGGAAGAAGAGCTCACAGATCCTGCGCCCACTCCGGATCTCGTTGCGGCCGCCATCAGCGGAATGCTCCAGTACGGACTCGACGATCCCTACAGCGTCTACTTCTCCCCGGATGCGCTCGCCCGCTTCCAGGAGGAGACGTCCGGACAGATCGAAGGCATCGGTGCTCTCGTGCGCTCGGAAGACACCAGTACGCCGGAAGACGGCCCCTGCTCCACCATCTCGGACACGTGCCAACTCGTCATCGTCACTCCGCTCGAGGGCGGGCCGGCCGAGGGTGTCGGGCTGCGATCCGGAGACATCATGACCACGGTCGATGGTGAGTCCATCGACGGATGGCTCGTCGACGAGGTGATCGCGGAGGTCCGCGGTCCCGCCGGAACCGATGTCACCCTCGGTATTCTGCGCGACGGAACTCCACTGGAGTTCACGATCACACGTGCGGCCATCGATATTCCGATCGTCTCTTCCCGGATGATCGACGACTCGATCGGCTATCTCGAGCTCACGATCTTCGCAACGAATGCACCTCACCAAGTGGACACCGCCCTGCGAGAGCTTCTCGATGCGGGCGCGACCACCATCATCCTTGATCTTCAGCACGACCCGGGCGGATCCCTGAACTCGGCAATCTTCGTCGCGAGCGAGTTCCTCTCCGATGGGTTGGTTCTCCGGACGGAGGCACCGGGGGACACCGAGGAGTACCCGGTCACCCCCGGCGGCATCGCCACGGATCCGAGCATCGCCCTGTACGTCCTCGTCGACCGTGCAAGTGCCTCGGCATCCGAGGTCGTCACCGGCGCATTCATGGACGCAGGCAGGGCCACCGTGATCGGTGAGCACACGTTCGGAAAGAACACCGTCCAGCAGCAGTTCAACCTCGGCAACGGTGGAGCGCTGAAACTCACCGTGGCTCGATGGGTGACGCCCAAAGGACACGACTACGGCAAGGTCGGACTCACACCGGACATCCTGATCGAGATTCCCGACGGGGCCGAACCGGACTTCCTGCTCAACAAGGCACTCGAGATCATCCGCGGGTGATCCGACACAGTTTCGTCAATGCTGGCAAGACTATGTGCGGCCGGCATTGAGGAGAAGCCTCAAGTGGGGAGACCTGACGGACACGCCACTCCGGTCCCACCGATCCCACAATACCCGCCGGGGTTCTTGGCCAGGTACTGCTGGTGGTACTCCTCCGCGTAGTAGAACCCATCTACAGCGCGTATCTCGGTCGTGATCGCCCCGTGCCCGGCAGCGGAGAGTTCCCGTTGGTAACGCTCGAGCGACTGCTCGGCTACCCGCCGCTGATCGTCGCCGAACGTGTACACCGCCGATCGATACTGCGTACCGACGTCATTGCCCTGGCGCATCCCCTGGGTGGGATCGTGCCCTTCCCAGAAAACCCGCAGCAGTTGGTCATAGGACACCTTGCTCGGATCGAAGACGACCTGGACAACCTCCGCGTGACCCGTCGCACCGCTGCAAACCTCTTCGTAGTTGGCGTTCGGCGTAAACCCTCCCGCATACCCGACGGACGTGCTGTAGACGCCGGAGATCTGCCAGAACATCCGCTCGGCTCCCCAAAAACAACCCATCGCGAACAGCGCTCGTTCCATCCCCTCGGGGAACGGTGGCGTCTGCCGCGTTCCGAGTACGTAGTGGCGCTCGGGCACTTGCATCGGAACGGCTCGGCCGGGGAGAGCGTCTTCTCGGGACGGCGTTGTCAACGGTCGACGGATCATGTCGCGAGGCTACGCCGAACACACCCCTATATATCGTCCCTCTCGGCGCGTAGGTTGTGGACATGACACCAAAACGCTCATTCACCCCAGCCCTGTTCAGTTTCCTTCGGGACCTCGAAGCCAACAACGATCGTGAATGGTTCAACGCCAACAAGCAGCGCTACGAGCGTTCAGTCCGACAGCCCGGCCTCCGGTTCGTCGACGACTTTGCCCCGCACCTCGCCAAGATCAGCCCACATTTCGTTGCGGATGCGCGTGCGAACGGTGGTTCGATGTTCCGGATCTATCGGGACGTCCGGTTCACGAGGGACAAGACTCCGTACAAGACCAACACCGGTTTCCAGTTCCGTCACGAAGCAGGCAGGGACGTTCACGCCCCCGGCTTCTACCTCAACCTCGAGCCCGGAGCCGTGTTCGCCGGAGTGGGGCTCTGGCGCCCTGATGCAACGTCGGCGCGATCGGTCCGTGAGGCGATCGTCGAGGATCCCGTTCGCTGGAAACGAGTCACGCGCTCCAAACGGTTCTTGGACGTCTACGTCCTCGAGGGCGACGCTCTCAAGCGCCCACCCCGCGACTTCGACCCCGAGCATCCCCTGATCGACGACCTGAAGCGCAAGGACTTCATCGCGTCGACCCATCTCACCCAGAAGGCCGTCACCTCCGAAGGCTTCCTCGACACCTACGCGAAGCTCTGCCGCACTGCCGCGCCGTTCATGGAGTTCCTCTGCGACGCGGTCGGCGTGCCGTTCTGAGAATCCCGAACCCAGGGCTCAGGGATGCGCCCAGGGTACCTACGAGCCCAGGGTTCGCCGAAGAGGGACTGGCCGGTAGGTTCCGCAGAGCCCGGACCGAGCCGTTACCCGACATCGGGGTGCCCGGATCTCCTCAGGTGGAGAGCCAGGCCGGTGCCTGCTCGAGCAGGAACTCGCTGATCTCCTTGCAGCGATCGAGAACATCGCAGAGGTGCACGTCCGCCACGTAGATGTCGCGGATGGACACCTCCACCTTTCCGGTGATCGCAAGACTCCGCTGGGGAGCGTCGGTCACCGATGCGAACGAATCGATGGCCGACACCTCGACCGGAAGCACCGTTCTCGCGACCCCGGCGAGGTCGGTGGCCAACACGAGCAGATCCGGAGGTGAGGGAAGCGGAGGCAACACCCAGTTGAAGTGCAAGGGAAGATGAAAAACGTCTTCGGGATCGGTTTCGTCCTGTAGCACCCTGTCCTCGAAGGCGAGGACAACCCGGGGATCGACCTCCAGCGCCATGTGCAGATCGAGCGGGCCTCCGCAAGCGTTCTCCGGGTGCAGATCCACTTCCCACTGTTGACCGAGTGAATACGTCTCAATGAAATGGCGCTCGTCGTGCACGTGGAAGCCATGCTCGATCGCATGCATCTTCTCACCGGCGACAAACCCATCGATGTCGATGACGGCCATGCGCTCCAAGGTTCGCACACCTGGCGCCCTACTGCAATGACGCCGATCCGGAAGACAGCGCCGTTTGCCGACTCCAGACTCAGGACACAGGCAGACCGAGCGACCTCGAAATCACGAGTTGCTGGATCTCACTCGTTCCCTCGCCGATCTCGAGGAACTTGGCGTCGCGATAGAAGCGAGACACCGGGGATTCGTCCATCAACCCGGCGCCTCCGAAAATCTGTACCGCCTCGCGCGTCGCCGCCACGGCCGCTTCGCTCGCGTAGAGCTTCGCCATGGCCGCGGCCTTACGGTATGAACGCCCGACACCCTTCAACCATGCCGCCTTGTAGGTCAGGAGCTGGGCCGCCTCCACCGCGACGGCCATGTCGACGAGCTTGAACGCCACTGCCTGATTCGCACCGATCGGACGCCCGAACGCCTTGCGATCCTTCGCGTATGCGCTCGCCAGGTCCAGACATCCTTGTGCAACACCGACCGACATCGCTGCGATCGCGATCCGGCCGTCGTCGAGAATGTGCAAGAACTGCCGGAATCCCTTGCCTCGCTCACCCAGCAGGTTCGCCGCCGGAACTCGACAGTCCACGAACGTCAGACCGTGTGTGTCCGAAGCTCTCCACCCCATCTTGTCGTAGGCCGGTTCGACCGTGAATCCCGGAGTTTCCGCCGGCACGATGATCGAACTGATCTCGTCGGGCCCGGTCTTCGCCGTCACCGTGACGAGCGAGGTAATCGGAGTTCCGGAATTGGTGATGAAGGCCTTCGAACCGTTGATCACCCACTCTTCCCCGTCGAGCACGGCCTTGGTCCGCGTACCACCGGCGTCCGATCCGGCGTCCGCCTCGGTCAGCCCGAACCCTGCAAGGGTCGTCCCTGCCACGAGGTCGGGGAGCCAGCGGCGCTTCTGCTCGTCGGTTCCGAACTGGTAGATCGGGTTCGCTCCCAATCCCACCGCAGCTTCCAGGGTGATCGCCACCGACTGGTCGACCCTCGCCAACTCCTCGATCGCGATGCACAGCGTCGTGAAATCTGCATCTGCACCGCCGTATTCCTCGGGGAAGACGAGACCGAACAATCCCAGGTCGCCCATCTTGCGAACGATGTCGAGCGGAAACGAGTGGTTGCGATCCCACTCCTCGGCGTGCGGAGCGATCTCCTGCTCTGCAAACTCCCGAACGACCTTCCGGAAGGCCTGATGTTCTTCGGACAGTTCGAACTCCATATCGCCTCCTGCTCGCATCGGCGCACTCTACGACATGGACCGTGGCAGAGTGCGAACGGGCTATCCCCCTGGCAACACCTCGACCATCCCAGCAGGGGTCTCGGCTGTCAAGGTCACGATCTCACCCCATTCGACGGGCCAGGCCATCACGATCGTGCCTCGACGCGGGAACCCGACGATCTCATGCCCGTCAACGGTGTAGGCCGTCACCTTGGTGATCTCCCCAGGCGAGACGAGGAGTCCCTCGGCGAAGGGGTCGAGTAGCGTCTGAGTGATCTCGACGTGATCGGTCTGGCACACGCCCGATCCGACATCGCCTCGCATCGCGATGACGCAGTCCGAACCGTCCGCGGACCGGTACCGCAGGAGGTCGTAGCGACCCGCCGGCGTGTCGACCGATCCCACCATGTCGGCGGAGTCGGGTTCGAACTCGCCTATCCACTGTTCGGCGGTGGCCTCGGCCTCCTCACCGATCCCAGATCCCGGTTGAACTTCGACGATCAGAACGGCATCGGTGGATGTTGTCGTCACCCGAGGTGTCGAGACCGGCTCGGTGGATGTCGTCGTTCGAGGTATCGAGACCGGTTCGGTGGTAGTTGAAGAGGCCGCCGGCTGTTCGGCAAGGGTCGTGTCCGTACCGGCAACGCCCGTCGATGTCGTTTGTGTGTCTCCACCGGTCTGGCTGCACGCGGTAGTGAGGATGACGGCAGCCGCCAAGAATCGCATGCTTCTCGAGATCTTCATGCTGCCACTGTACGCGGGCATCGAGGGGCAGCGTGCCTTATGATCAGTCGCCGGTCGCTCCCTCACCATCGGAGGTCTTCGCATGGTCATGCGTCATCCAGGCGCGAGTGCCGGCGAAGACGCCCACGCCCGCCGGGATCCAGTAGGCGATGACCCTGTAGACCAAGACGGGACCGAGGCTCACCGAGGGGGACACTCCGAACAGTGCGAGGATTCCAACGAGTCCGGCCTCGATCACTCCAAGGCCTCCGGGAGATCCGGGGAGGCCACCGACGAGGTGTGCAACTCCATACACGACGAAACCTCGGACCGGGGAGAGGTGGATGCCAAAGGCGCTCAGTGCAAGCAGCAACGAACCGGCCTCCGTGCCCAGGCGGAGGGCCAGAAAGCCGACTTCCAGCAGCGTCACCCGACGATCGACCGCGGTCGGCCCGATGAGGCGACGCAGGCGCTCCGGCAGCCGGCGACTGAGCGAGCCCATCCAGCGAGGCCCGCTGAGCAGAAGAGCACCAACGGCGGCGCCCGAGATCCCGATCGTCACGACCCCGGCATTGAGCGCCAGGCCAAGCCCTGCCGCGCGGGCCCAGAGAATCGCACCGCCGGTGGCCAGGAGCAGCCCTCCATAGGTGAGCACCGTCGTTCGCAACGCTGCACCCGCCGTTCCAGGTACTTCGTCACGAACTGTCCACGCCATCGCCGCTGGAGTGAAAGCGCCTCCAGCCGGGACCAAACGCGCAACACCACTCGCGACGAGGGCGGCGCGCACCGCATCGCGGAAACCCAGGCGGAACCCCCCCGCTCGCACAGCGACCTTGAACATGGCGGCAAATGCGCCCTTCGCGGCAAACTCCACACCCAGGGCCGCGGCCAGCAACAAGAGGCTCGAGCTGTCGATGCTGGGGAGATGGGCCTTCTCGCCGAAGAATCGTGCAACTGCCAGGTACAGCACCAACCCGAGCACGAGGAACACGAGAACGCCCCTGCCGGCGAGCAGCCGACGCATCAGAGAACGCCACGAACGTCCGGATCGCATGCTCGAACGCTACTCCATGAAGGATGAGAGTCTGCTGAGCCTCGGTGCGGCGGCGTATCTCGCCTGCGGTCGCACCTCATCCGGCTCTTCGCGCTCCCCCGGCTTTGCGAAGCTCGCGCCGGCCGGCGGCACTCACGCCGCCCCAGATCCCTGATGTCATGCGGAACTCGAACGCGTACGAGAGGCATTCGTCGCGCACCGGGCAGCCTCCACAAACCGCCTTGGCACGTGTCGACGACGCATCTTCTCCAGGGAAGAAAACACTTGGGTCCATACCGACGCACGAGGCATCGCGACGCCAGCCTTCTGATGTTGAGTCTAGGAGTGGATACACGCTGACTCCCGAACATCTGTTCCCCAATAATGCTACCCCCGTTCCCGGTTTGTAGTCTCCGAAGATGCGGTTTCCCGATTACCAGGGCGGCGGACTCGTCAACCTCGTCGCCGAGGTCGAGCGAAGGCTCACCGGTGCAGCGCCTTCACCCGGCCTGTCCCGACCCATCGCCTCGACCTTCCCCGAGGCGCAGAGCTACGTATTCGTGCTGTTCGACGGCCTTGGAGACGTTCAGCTCGAACATCCCAACGCCAAGGCGCTTCTCGCGTCGCGAGTCGGAGCTCTGGACACCTCCTTCTCCACTCAGACCACCGTGAACACCTCCACACTCGCCACCGGACTCCCGCCTTCGCAACACGGATTGATTGCATACCAGCTCCGTCTGGACACGTCCGTGCTGAACACCATCTACTGGTACCTGGACGACGGAAAGGCCTGCGACGTCGATCCGGCGACCTTCCTCCCCGCGCCCAACCTGTCCGAGCGACTCGCACATGCCGGGCTCCGGGTGGTCGCAACCGAGCCGGAGGCGTTCCTCGAAAGCCCTCTCGATCGCATGCTCTATCGCGGATCGACGGTGGTGGGAGTTGCAGACGCGGGTGTTGATGCGGCCCTGGATGCCGTGCGAACACCTGGCACGTTGGCACTCGTCTACGTGCCACATGTGGATGCCGCCGGACACACGGCCGGACAGAGCTCAGATCTGTATGCCGACGCAGTTCGCCATGTCTCCGAGATCTGGAGCGAGATCATCGCCCGGCTTCCTCGAGGAGTCGCAGCCGTCGGGACTGCCGATCACGGACATGTCGACATCGCCGACGACCACCGCATAGACCTCCCGCAGCACGATGATCTGATCCTGTACGGCGACAACCGCATCGTCTACGTCTCGGGCCCGCCGTCGGCAGGGGCCGACCTTGCTCGATCGCTCCCCGCCACATGGGTTCCCGTTTCGCAGCTCGAAGGGATCTGGGGCCCTGAGCCCTACCATCCCCGATTCGCCGAACGGCTGCCCGACGGCCTCCTGATCGCCGACGATGGATACGCTCTGGTTCCCCATGGAACTGTCGACACGATGGTCGGTCACCACGGTGGAGTCACAGAGGCAGAGCTGAGGATTCCGCTGCTCGTCGCTTCGTGAGCCGAACCTCTGGCGCAGTACGCTTCTCACATGGCATACGAGAAACTCCGCGCAGCAGTCGATCGGCAATTCGACACGATCCGTCAGGGCCTCGAGAACCTCACCACCGTCCCCTCTGTGAGCGCACCCGGCTTCGACCCGGGCAACGTTCGCGCCTCGGCCGAAGTCGTCGCAGGTCTCCTTCGAGACGCGGGGTTTCCTGATGTGCGGCTTCTGGAGTCCGAAGGTGCTCATCCTGCCGTCTTCGCCCACTACCCGGCCCCGGTGGATGCACCCACCGTGCTGTTGTACGCCCACCATGACGTGCAGCCGCCCGGAGACGAACGCGAGTGGACGTCCCCTCCTTTCGAGCCTGTCGAGCGCGGCGGGCGCATCTACGGCCGTGGCATCGCCGACGACAAGTCGGGTGTCCTCATGCATGTGGGAGCGATGCTCGCCCATGAGGGGAGGCCACCGGTCGGAGTCAAAGTGATCATCGAGGGCGAAGAGGAGATCGGCTCGGTGCATCTCGAGGATTTCCTGCACGAACACCAGCAGCTGTTCAGCGCCGACGTGATCGTGATCGGCGACTCGGGCAACTGGAAGGTTGGTGTGCCCGCCCTCACCACTTCGCTTCGCGGCCTGGTCGACTGTGTAATCGAGATACGCACAGCCGATCATGCACTGCACAGCGGTGAGTTCGGCGGACCGATCCCCGACGCTCTCACGGTTCTCGCCCGCACGCTCGCCACCTTGCACGATGAGCAGGGGAAGGTCGCGATCCCGGGCCTCGTATCGTCTGACACCGCCGATCCGCTCGATCTCACCGAAGCGGAGTTCCGCGCACAGGCAGGTGTCGTCGACGGCCTCGAGTTGATCGGAAAGGGCAGCATCACCTCACGACTGTGGACCATGCCGTCGATCTCCGTCCTCGCCATCGACGCTCCACCGGTCGCCGAGGCAATCAACGCTCTCGTCCCGGTAGCGCGAGCGAAGGTGAGCATGCGTCTCGCTCCAGGCCAGAGCCCGCCCCACGCCATGAAGGCGCTGGTGGATCATCTGGAGTCGCACGCACCGTGGGGTGCCCAGGTGACCGTCACCCCGGGCGCTTCAGGCGAGGCATTCGCTCTCACAACGGAAGGTCCCCTCTTCGAGATATACCGTGCTGCCATGCGTGAGGCGTGGGGCACCGAACCGGTGAACATGGGTGTCGGTGGCTCGATTCCGTTCGTCTCGGCGTTCTCGGCGACCTATCCCGAAGCAACGATCGTGCTCACCGGCGCGCAGGAGCCCGAAAGTCGGATTCATGCCCCAGACGAGAGTCTCGATCTCGAAGAGCTCCGACGCTCGGTCCTGGCCGAAGCCATCGTCCTGGAGCTACTGGCGAAGCAGTGAGCCGTCGGCTCCCAGCAGCCAGTCTCCCCTGCCCCGGCCGCCGGCTCCCAGCGAGCGCCCCTTCGCCCGCCTCACGGTCTCCCAGCGATCCGAGGTAGTGATGCGAAATGCCAAGTACGAAACACGGAACACACGACACGAGCCCGGCCCGCCCTACACCGATCCCGCGAAGCCACCCTGACGCCATGCTTCGTACACGACGATCGACACGGCGTTTGCCAGGTTGAGGCTTCTGCGATTGGGCAGCATCGGGATCCGCAGCACCTCGTCCGCCTGATCGAGCACCTCGTCGGGTAGTCCAACCGACTCGGGTCCGAACACCAGCGCGTCGTCGTCCCGGTAGACCACATCGGTGTACCGGAGCCTCCCTCCACCCGAATAGGCGAGCAGCCGGTGCGGCTCGACGACGGCAAGACACACTTCCAGGCTCTCGTGGACGTCGACGCGAGCCCATTCCCGATAGTCGAGGCCCGCCCTGCGCAGACGCCGCTCGTCGAGCGTGAACCCGAGTGGCTCGACGAGGTGCAGACGAACCCCGGTATTGGCACTCAGACGCATCAGATTGCCGGTGTTCGGCGGAATCTCGGGATGGAAGAGGATTACATCGATCATCAGAACAGTGTCGGCCGATCCGATTCGAGTCCGCGCAGTTCGTCGTAGTCGACCTCGACGGTCACGATCCCTCTCGCCTCGGCCAGTACCTTTGCCTGTGGCTTGACGACCTGCGCCGCGAAGATTCCCCGGACCTCCCCGAGCCGCTTGTCGCGGCGAAGGCGCTCCAAATACCGAACGAGTTGCTCGACCCCGTCGATCTCGCCTCTTCTCTTGATCTCGACCGCCACTGCGTTTCCCTCTCGATCCGAACACAGCAGGTCGACGGGACCGATGTCGGTCGGGTACTCCCGACGGATCAACACCAGCCCCTCCTCCAGAACCCAGGGTCGCTCTGCGAGCAAAACCTGAAGGTGATGCTCCACACCATCCTTCTCCAAACCGGGATCCGCCCCCATCTCGAAGTCTTGGTCGGAGAAGATCTCCTCGAACGTGATGACGAGACGCTCCCCCTTCGGGTTGGTGACCGTCCACATGCCGTCCGTCTCCTGAATGAAGTTGGGTGCGTTCATCCAGTTGAGCGGCTTGTAGGCACCGCCGTCGGCATGAATGGCAACACACCCGTCGGCCTTGACCATGACGAGTCGAGTCGCTGAGGGAAGGTGGGCGGTGAGCCGTCCCTCATAGTCGACGCTGCACCGTGCGATCACGAGTCGCATCGCGGGGCAGCGTACCAGTGTGTCCACCGACCGTTCTTCGTCGAGACCATGGCACAATGCACTCATGCGCGACCGAACCGCCAAGTGCCTCTCCGCCGTTCACGCCGCTGCATTCCATGTGACGCGAGGTCGGTTGGGGCGCAGGCTGGTGCGCAACGACATCCTGCTGCTCACGACCAGAGGTCGAAAGAGTGGCCGTCCACACACCGTGCCACTCCTGTATCTGCGCAGCGCCACTGCGCTCGTCGTGATCGCCTCGTGGGGCGGACGCCCCGCCAATCCCGATTGGTACGAGAATCTCATGGCTTCTCCTCGCGCGACGGTCGAGCTTCCCGGAGGGCAGACCTTCGACGTGTCGGCGCGAGCGGCAACGCCCGAGGAGCGCGCTTCGTGGTGGCCGAGGATCACCGACGCCTACGCCGGATATGTCGACTACCAGTCCCGGACGGACCGAGAGATACCGGTGGTGTTTCTCACCCCGACGACGTAGCGGTCAGTCGAGCCGAACGACCGTTCCCTCGGCGAACAGTGGTGGGCTTTCCAGTCCCATCGTCGTGTACACACTCGGCGGGACCGAGATGTCGGCGAGATAGAGCTCACCCACCTGGGACGCGTCGAGTAGGCCGACCTTTGGGAGCGCCAGCGTCATGGTGGCGATCGCGTCGATGCACGGATCGCCTGCTTCACCGCTCGTCACGTTCAACCCGCTCGGCGTGTCCAGCGAGAGCACCGGCCGTCCTTTGGCCCACCGGATCAGCTCGGCGGTTCTGCCCCTCGGATCGCCCCGGAGGCTGTACCCGATCAGGGCGTCGATAACGAGATCTGCGTCGCGCGGGTCGGCTTCGAATCTCACACCCATCTGTTGCAGGATCTCAAGCTGGGCCCTCGGTACCCGGCCCAGGCGGTCCGGCGCCGTCGCGATCACCACGCTGACGTTCCTCCCCCGATTGGCGAGATGGCGCGCCGCCACCAGGCCACCGCCCCCGTTTCCCCCCGTCCCTGCCAGTACCGTCACCGTGCTCGGCCGGAATCTTCGGATGGCGAGTTCGGCGAGGTTCCTCCCCGCGTTCTCCATCATCTGGACGAGGACGATTCCGAGATCCTCGATCATCACGCGGTCGACCTCTCTCATCTGTTCCTCGGTGAGTGCAGGGACGGTCTGCAGATCAACCCTTGGGAACATGACCTCTCCTCTTTCTTGCGTGAGTTGGCCCGGCTCATGGCCAACCTACTCACGCAAGAACGGAAGGGAACCTATCCGACATTGTGTCGGATACGTCTACAATGTCCGAGGAGAGTGCTGATGGCCTCGCGAAAGACCGGAGCCTGACCAGGGACGCGGCGCCTGACCACAGCCTCTCCGCCGTCACGGCAAGGGGCGAGCGACCCGGACGTCGGTCCGGGTCGTCACGCGTCTTCACTGAACCCTGGGCTCGCAGGTGCGCTCAGGGTATCTACGAGCCCTGGGTTCGGAGAAGCCGCGGTCGTGTAGGTCGCCGACCTCCCGGACATCGACTGGAGTCGCGCCGAAGCGCGTAGCCAGTACTCAGGGACGGAGCCCTACACGTCTTCAACCTGCTTGGTCGGCAGCCACAGGATGTAGGTGCTGATGGCGACCGCCAGCAGAACGAGCCCTATTCGGATAGCGGCGTGCTCGATCACCCATACGATCGAAACCGTGAACGTCAAGGCGATCGCGGTGATCGCGAGGGCCTTGGTCCGGACACTGAACCCCCGTCCTGCCCGCCAGTCGCTGATCAGCGGACCGAACAGGCGATGGTTGACGATCCACCGGTCGAAACGCTCGGAGGATCGAGCGAAGAAGAACCCCGCCAAGATGATCGGAAACGTGGTCGGGATCAGCGGCAGCACCACGCCCACGATTCCGAGACCGAGGAAAAAGATGCCCAGCACGAGATAGACGACGCGGACAAGACGGCGGGGGCTCACTTCGGCCACCGCCAAACCCTACATGACGATGCATGCTGCCCGGATCCGAACCCCCGAGTATGCGCCCATCGTCGTTTTCACTAGCCTCGCCGATCATGCCGGTTCAAGATCGTGTTCATCGTACGTGGCTGCATTCGCAGCGGCCGGTTCCGAGGATCTTCATCTCTCCTGTGTTGCGGTTCATGCAGCTCGAGGCTGCATCGGGTGTCCTAATGCTCGTTGCTGCAGTCGTCGCGATCGTGTGGGCGAATCTGCCGGGCGGCGAAAGCTATGAACGGTTCTGGGAGACGGCCGTCAACCTGCACATCGGCGGGTTCGCTCTGAACGAGACGCTACGCGATGTCGTCAACGACGCCCTCATGGCGATCTTCTTCTTCGTTGTCGGGCTCGAGATCAAACGTGAACTCGCCGTCGGTGAGCTTCGTGACCCCAAGGCTGCGGGTCTGCCGGTGTTCGCGGCACTCGGCGGCATGATCTTCCCGGCGCTCATCTACCTCGCGTTCGTCAACAACCTCGGACCCGAAGCCACACGAGGATGGGGAGTCCCGGTCGCGACCGACATCGCCTTCTCGATCGGTATCCTGGCCCTCGTCTCC
>BDSU01000025.1 GCA_002897675.1 bacterium BMS3Abin02
CTCGTCGGTTTGGGGCCGCGAACGGACTGGTACCGCAACGTCATGGTCGAACCGAACGTGGAGGTGTGGCTGCCGACCGACCGATGGTCCGGCGTCACGCACGATACGACAGATGATCCGGATCGCAGCGCCCGGATGCGCAAGGTCCTCATCGCGAGCGGCTTCGCCGCCTGGGCCCTCGGCTTACACCCGAAGCGGATGAGCGACGATGAAGTGGAGGAGGCGACCCGCACGTACCGCCTGGTGCGCATCGTGAAGACCGAGCGTCTCCCCGGTCCCGGCGACCTCGCCTGGGTGTGGCTGATCCCGCTCCTGTCCTCGATGATTCGGCGCGCCCGTGCTCGCAAGGCGACGATGAACCGAGTCCGTTGACGACGGCCAGGGAAGGGGCGGCCATGAGTCCCAACCGTGAGCCGGAGGAGGTGCAGAGTGCCGCCGGGAGCCCAAGGCTCTGCTGGTTATCGAGTCACCCGTCTTCGCGCAGCACCTTGGCGACCTCGAAACGGACCTGAAAGTCCGGGTCGTCGGCCAGCACCTCGACCCGCCTCATGCTCGATGCCAACCCGAGCGCACCGAGGGAACGGACCGCCTTCCAGCGAATCCACGCATCGTCGTCACCCAGCGCTCCCTCGAACAGAGCACGAAAGTGCTCCTCCTCGGTGTCGGCGGCCGCGTCGATCGCGGTGCGGCGCACCACCCGTGAGGGATCGGCGGCACCGCGGGTGGCGGCGTCGTGGCGCACGTCGCCGTCACGGGACTCCAGCAGCACGGCAACGGCAACCCTGCGCACCCGCACATCGGAATCCTCCAAGGCGTCGAGCAGTCGGGAACGATCATCGGGATCGTCCGGGTCGAGTAGATGCAGCTCCTCGGGCCGGTGTTCGCTGCGAGACCGTGCCTCGGCAAGGAGCCCGTCACGGGTCCGCTCGGAGGCGACCTGCACGGCGTCGGGGTCGGCGAACAGCTCGGTCACCAGCGCCAACAACGGTTCGAGACGCCGCTCCCACGGCTCCTTGGCGCCGATACCGACGGTGACGAAATCACCGGCGACCATCACGTCGGTGACGTACGGTTCGGCGAACACGCGCTGGACCCGCACATCGTCGGGCTGGCGGTCCGAACGCCGATACCAGACGCCCGGCGCCGGCGTGCCACCGGTTGTGAACTTCACCTTGCGGGGATGCGGCGTCGCCTCTGGAATCACCGGACCGTCGAACACCCGGTCGAAGATCGAGACCACCGGCGTCGCCGCGCCCGTCACCCACAGTTCGAAGCGGCCGTCCCGGATCCCGTACGCGATGCTGATCCCGGCGCCGAGGTCATGCTCCCACCAGCCGCCGGCGAGATGCGGGACGATCAGCTCCGAGAGCGCATCGGTGTCCGCTTCGTTCCACGGTTCGGTCGAGAAGAACCGTTTCAGCGCCGTCTTGAACGGCCCGAGCGCCTCGAAGGGCAGGCCCATCGCCACGTCGGTGGTCAAGTATCCGGAGGCGGTTGCCGTCAGCTCGCGGGCGGCGATCACCGAACGGGTGGCGTCCAGGTCGTCGGGTCGGATCCCCATGCGCCAGAGGGTAGAGAGCTCCCGGGCCAAAGGCCGTGCGAGATCCGGAAGGCAACGTTGACAAGCAGCGGACGGCCCGTGTCACGGCCGGCGCGGCGAGGACGGTGCTCCGAACCTGGACGTCACCGGGTCGGGTGACATCATCCGCCGGTTCAGGCAGAATCACCGTGTGGACCCATTCCTCATCGCGCACAACCCCGACACCGCCAGCAGCCTCCCCTATCTGCTGCGGCTCCCCGTCGAAGGCGGCATCGTGCTCAAGGCGAAGGAGGACTGGCCAAGGGCCTCACGTGTGTACTGCCACCCGGTCGATATGTGGCCCGATGAGGCCGAAGTCATCGGCGAAGTACCGGTGAAGATATGCCGGCGCCGCGGCTCGGCGATCGACCTGGTCCTCGACCGGCGGACCAACTATCGCAGCCAGTTCGTGTTCACAACGTTGCGAGGTCGCGATGTGATCTTCTGGCAGACCCCGAAAGCCGCGAAAGGGTCCCGTCCTGGTGTGCGCGTCCCGAAGCGGCGTGCCTCTGGACTGCGTGAACTCCACGTCGAGGTCGACACCAGGGAACGCTACCCATACAAGTTCGCCGCCCACGAGGTCACGACGAGCCGCCGAACGCTCTCGGCAGGCGACTATGCGGTGATGGTGAACGACGTTGTCGTCGCTGCGGTGGAACGCAAGACGAGTGACGACTTTCGCACGTCACTGATCAAGGGTTCGCTCTCGTTCCTGATGGCGGAACTCTCGGCGCTCCCGGCAGCCGCGGTCGTCGTCGAGGACCGCTACTCGTCGATGCTGCGCTCCGAGCATGTCGAGCCGGGATGGATCGCCGAGCTCGTGGCACGCGTCCAGGTCCGGTACCCCTCGGTCCCCGTCGTGTTCTGCGACTCGCGCAAGTTTGGCGAAGAGTGGACCTACCGGTTCCTCGGCGCGGCGTTCGCCGAGTTGGGGATCCCCATCAGAGACGGCATGGAACAGGACGACTGACAGCCTCACGGTCGGCCTGCGCCACGCCGACGCAGACTTCGGTCACATAGCCGACGTCACCGAGCTGCAGATCGCCTGACTACGCGCCGTCGCCACGTTGCCAAGCCTGGGCATCGTCCAGGTCCACTCACAGCGCTTCGAGCGCCTTGGCGATCCGCTGCTCACTCACCTTCCCGCGGGTGCCGAGCGCCTGGGCGAAGAGGCTCACCCGCAGCTCCTGGAGCATCCAGGCGATCTCCGCCGGCTCGGGCGACGGCGCAAGTGCCTCGCAGAGCCGCTCGTACTCGCCTTCGAGGCGCTGCACCCGACTCATCAGCTCGCGATCCCGCTGCGGATTCTCGACGAGTCGCTCCAGGCGCCGCCCGATGGCGCGAAGGTAGCGCTCCACGTCGGCAAGGCGCGATGCCCCGACCGCAGTGAGGAAGCCCGGATAGATGAGCTGGTCGAGCTGGCCCTGCATATCGGCAACGGCCACCTGTGGTGCGTCCGCGTCGGTTCGTCCCAGGACGGCACGCAGCGAGCGGGCCAGACCGAGGATGCGCAGCGACACCGATCCGACCGCTTCCACCCGCTTGTCGAGATCCTCTCGGGCGCGGGCGACGAGCGCGTCGAAGCCGACACCGTCGAACGGTGGTCCGCCGGCGTCGGCGATCACCTGCCCGGCGACGCAGGTGAGACAGTCGTCGACCCACTCGGCCGGCGCGCCGTGGGGACCCGAGCGGATCGCACGTTTCGCGTCGGCGGTGAGCAGAAGGCGAAACATCTTGCCCGCCGACGGCAGATTGAGGGCCAGGAGGCGAGCGGTGCCGGCCCACATGGCATCGGCCTGCTCGTCGGCGGTGGCCAGCAGGCGCACGGCGACCGAGCCGCCCTCGTCGACGAGTGCCGGGTACGCACGCACCCTACGGTCGGCGTCGCCGATCTCGACCACGCGAGGAAGCGCACCGATGCTCCATGTGGTCAGGCCGATCTGTTCGAGCTCGTGGGTCGTGGCCGGCATGGCGCGGGCTGCATCACGTAGTTCTGCCTTCAACACGGCGAGATCATCGCCCTCGGCGACGGGTTCCCCCTGATCGTCGACGACCCGGAACGTCGGTCGCAGATGGGAAGGGAGGACGTCGAGATCGAAGGCGTCAGGGGGAATCGGGACGCCGCCGATACGGGTCAGCTCCCGCCGCAGCGCCGAGAGGAGGCGCCCGTCGCCGGGGCCGAGGCGTTCGGCGAGAGCGCGGGCCGTGTCGGGAATCGGTACGAACGGTTTGCGGAGCCGCTTGGGAAGGGTTCGGATCAACTCGGTCAGCAGTTCGACCCGATACCCCGGCACGTGCCATTCGAACACGGCCGGGTCGACCCGGTCGAGACCGCCGATGGGAACGTCGACGGTGACCCCGTCGGTCGTCCCGCCCGGTTCGAACGCATACATCAGCGCCATGGCAACGTCGCCGTGGTGCCATACGTCGGGGAACGCGTCGGTGTCGGGCGCGACGACCGCCGCGTCGATCAGGTCGTCGAGTCCAAGATCCAGCAGGTGCGGGTCATCGTGACGGGCATCCTTCCACCAACGGTCGAAGTGGCGCACCGAGAGGACGTCGCCGGGGACGCGCCGGTCGAAGAACTCGAAGATGGCGCCATCGTCGACCAGGAGGTCGGTGCGCCGCTCGCGGGCCTCGAGCGCCAGGACCTGCTCGATCATGGCCTCGTTGTGCGCGGCGAAATCGTGGTGAGTCTCCCACTCGCCGGCGACGAGGGCGTGGGAGATGAACAGCTCTCTCGCGCCGGCAGGGTCGATCCGCCCATACTGCACACTGCGATCGGTCACCAGCGGCAGCCCGTAGATGGTCACCGTTTCATAGGCGACGGCCGCGCCTCGGTCGGCGTCCCACCACGGATCCGAGTACGACGTGCGTACCAGGTGCGCGCCGACCCGTTCGACCCATTCGGGACGGATGGGGGCGACTCCTCTCGCCCAGAGGCGGCTCGTCTCCACCAGCTCGGCGGCCATCACCCACCGTGGTGCGGCTTTGAACAGGGTGGATCCGGGGGCGATGAAGAACCGGGCGCTGCGAGCCCCCCGGTACTCGTAGCCGTCGGGGTCTTTGGTCCCGATGTGGGAGAGGAGGCCGGCAAGAACCGACCGGTGGATCGCGTCCGGATCGGCGGGCGTCGTATTGACAGTCATGCCGAGCTCTTCGGTGACGTCTCGCAGCTGGGCGTGAATGTGCTGCCACTCTCGGATGCGACGTTCGTTCAGGAACTCGTCGCGACACATTCTGCGGAACTGGTTCGACGTCCTCGCTCTGCGTTCGGTCTGCAGGTACTCCCACAGGTGCAGCCAGGAGAGCAGATCGGAGTCGGGATGTTTGAACCGGGCGTGGAGCTGATCGGCGTGTTGGCGGTGCTCGACCGGACGTTCCCTCGGGTCGCGAACCGAAAGCGCGGCGGCGATCACCGCCACCTCGGCGAGGCAGCCGTTGCGATCGGCTTCGATCACCATGCGGGCAAGACGCACATCCAACGGGAACCGGGCGAGCCGGCGTCCGAGCTTGGTCAGCCACCTTCGGGTGCCCTGGTGGGTGGGGTTGACGGCGCCGAGCTCTTCGAGCAGCGCTATGCCGTCGCGGATACTTCGCGACTCCGGCGGGTCGAGGAACCCGAACGCTTCGATGCCTCCCAGGTCGAGCGCAGCCATCTGCAGGATCACCGACGCCAGGTTGGTGCGCCGAATCTCCGGTTCCGTGAACGCGGGCCGCGACCGGTAGTCCTCCTCGGTGTAGAGGCGGATGCAGACTCCGGGTCCGAGGCGTCCGCATCGTCCGGCCCGCTGGTCGGCCGACGCCCGGGAGATCGGTTCGATCGGCAGCCGCTGCACTTTCGTGCGCCGGCTGTAGCGTGAGATGCGGGCGGTTCCCACGTCGACGACGGACCGGACGCCCGGCACGGTCAGCGACGTCTCCGCCACGTTCGTGGCGATGATGACCCTCCGCCCGCGGTGCGGTTCGAACACCCTGTGCTGCTCTGCGGCCGACAGGCGCCCGTACAAGGGAAGGACCTGCGTGTGCGCCAGGTGCAGGTCGGCGAGTGCGTCGGCGGCGTCACGGATCTCGCGCTCTCCCGAGCAGAACACGAGGATGTCACCGGGGCTTTCGGTATACAGCTCCACGACGGCATCGGCGATCGCCTGCGGCTGGTCACGGGGCTTGGACGCCTCGGGATCGTCGAGCGGCCGGTAGCGCACTTCGACCGGGTAGGCGCGGCCGGACACCTCCACGACGGGAGCTCCGCCGAAGTGTTCGGAGAACCGCTCGGTGTCGATCGTGGCGGAGGTGATGATCACCTTCAGGTCGGGGCGCCGGGGCAGCAGCGCCTTGAGGTAGCCGAGCAGGAAATCGATGTTGAGGCTGCGTTCGTGGGCCTCGTCGACGATCAGCGTGTCGTAACGGGCGAGGCGGCGGTCCCGGTGGATCTCCGAGAGCACGATCCCGTCGGTCATGACCCTGATCAGCGTGTCGTCACCGACCCGGTCGGTGAATCGGACGGTGTAGCCGACCAGGCCACCGACCCTCGTGCCGGTCTCTTCGGCGATTCGCTCGGCGATCGAGCGGGCGGCGATGCGCCGGGGCTGTGTGTGGCCGATGAAGCCGTCGACACCTCGACCGAGCTCGAGACACAGCTTGGGGATCTGCGTGCTCTTGCCCGACCCGGTCTCGCCCGAGACGATCACCACCTGGTTGGTCCGGATGACTTCGCCAAGTTCGTCGAGATGCTCGGTGATGGGCAGGTCCGCCGGATAGGTGAACTTCTCGGGTACGGCGGCCCGACGCCGGGCGACGCGAGCCTCGACCCGGCTCAGGTCCGCGGCGATGGTCTCGATGGCCGCCTTGCGTCTGGCGGGCGCGTCGATCTTGGCCGCGCCGGCGAGGCGGCGCAGGAACGACCGGCGGTCGGCCGGTGTCAGCCCGTCGACGCGGGCGCGAAGGTCGGCGAGGGTCATGACTCTGTGGGAGGGCCCATGATGGCCGCTCCTGGCGGTCGCGGCCACCTTGACACGGGTCACCATCCGTTACGCTTGCCCAACTCAACCGTTCTCGTGACGGTTGGGCCGGTTGATTCCCACGAAGCGTCACGAGAACGGAGTTGCATGTCGAAGCGATGGGTGGTCGCCGCCTCGCTCATTGCGGTGTACGTCATCTGGAGCTCCACCTATCTGGCGCTGCGGTTCCTCGTCGAGACGTTCCCTCCGTTTCTCGGCACCGCGATTCGCATGCTGATCGCCGGCGCCATTCTCTTCGCCTGGGCGCGGTGGCGTGGCGCGCCGATGCCGACGCCGCGCCAGTGGCGCAACGGGTTCGCCGTCGGCGTTCTGCTGTTCGTCGGCGGGCTCGGCCTGGTGACCGTCGCGGAGGACGTCGGAATCGGGTCCGGGGTGACGGCAACGGCGGTGGCGATGGTGCCGGTGTGGGCGGCCGTGATCTCAGGTCTGTTCGGGCGCTGGCCGACCAGACTCGAGTGGCTCGGGATCGCCGTCGGAATAGCCGGAGTGGCGCTGCTGTCGGGCGAAGGCGACTTCCGGGCGGCACCGCTCGGCCTGGCCCTCGTCATCGTCTCCCCGATTCTGTGGGCATTCGGATCGGTCTGGTCTGCGCACACCGACCTGCCTGCCGGTCCGATGTCGGCCGCCATCCAGATGCTCGGCGGCGGAGTCGTGCTCGCACTCATCGGCGCAGGGATCGGCGAGTCGATCGCAACCGCACCGAGCCTCAAGTCCTGGCTGGCACTCGCATGGCTGATCATTCCCGGATCGCTGATCGCGTTCAGTGCCTACGCCTACCTGCTACGCACCGTACGTCCCGCGCTGGCCACCTCCTACGCGTACGTGAATCCGGTCTTCGCCGTGATCCTCGGCGTGACGCTCGGCGAGGAACGGCTCACCGGCGAAGCGTGGGTGGCGCTGCCGATCATTCTCGCGTCGGTGGCGCTGATCGTGTGGAGCCGCAACCGCGCACCGATGCCGGTCGAATGAGGCCAACGTTCTTGTGACGGTTGAGCGGAATAGTTGCCGGCGGCCTCGAGTGGTGAGCGCGACCCGACCACAAGACGAGCCTCCCAATTGATTCCCGTCGGTTATCGATACACCTCCCCGGACCATTGGAACCCCCAGCACCGACAGCGCATACTGGTGAAAACCAGCGAGGGGTTCGGCATGCAGATGGAAGAGTTCCGCACACGGGCACGGGACGTCGTCAACGATCCAAACCTCACCTATCACCAGCGCAGGCACTACCTCGCCGGCCTCGCAGAAGAAGTCCTCGAACCTCCCGCACTCGGCGACGACGCCCGCGAGGCGCTCAACAAGCGGATCATCTGCGACCTGTACGAAGGCAACGCCCCATACCGGGCCCGCTACATCCTGCCCGACTACGCGAAAGCCCTCGCACAGGGGTCCGCGTTCCTCGAACTCGACCCGCCGACGAACCTCGACGAGGCACTCAACTTCCTGCTCATCCTCTACACGCAGGTGCCGTCGATCACGTCGTACCCGATCTACCTCGGAGACCTCGACAAGCTGCTCGAACCCTACGCGGACGGCGTCTCCGACGAAGACCTGTACGACAAACTCCGCCTCTTCTGGCGGGCCCTCGACCGGATGTTCCCCGACGCGTTCACCCATGTGGACCTCGGCCCGGACGACTCGCGGGTGGGACGAACGATCTTCCGGATCGAGCGCGAACTCAAACAGGTCGTGCCCAACATCACCTTCAAAGTCGACCCGGAACGCACCCCCGACGACTACGTCAAAGATGGCGTCCTGACCGTCTTCGACGTCGCCAAGCCGCACTTCGTGAACCACCCGCTCATGGTTCGCGACCTCGGCGAGAACTACGCATCGGTCAGCTGCTACAACTCGCTGCCGATCGGCGGCGGCTCCCACACCCTCGTCCGCCTCAACCTCAAAGAGGCCGCCCGCCGACACAACGGCACGCCCGGCGAGTTCCTCACCGGCACGCTGCCGCACTACGTGGCACTCACCGCAGAAGTCATCGAGTCCCGCATCCGCTACCTCGTCGAAGAGGCGAAGTTCTATGAACACGACTTCCTCGCCAGAGAAGGACTCATCGACCTGTCCAAGTTCTCGGCCATGTTCGGCGTGTTCGGCCTCGCCGAGTGCGTCGAAATTCTCGGCGCCGGCACCTACGGGACCGACGTGACCGCCAACGACCTCTCCTACCGGATCGTCGACACGATCGCCGCGCAGGTCGCCGCCACTCCCATGCCGTACTGCGAAGGCAACGGCGGCGTCTGCTTCCTGCACTCACAGTCGGGCATCGACTCCGACATCGGCGTGACCGCGGGGACCCGGATCGCCATCGGCGCCGAACCCGGCCTCTACGAACACATCCGGACCGTCGCGCCGCATCATGACAAGTTCAGCGCCGGTGTCAGCGACGTGTTCCACGTGGAAGACACCGTCGTGAACAACCCGGAGGCGATGGTCGACGTCATCCGGGGGGCGTTCCACGAAGGCATGCGCGACTTCACCTTCAATGTCGGATGCAACGACTTCATCCGCATCACCGGTTACCTGGTCCGCAAGTCCGACCTGGCCGAGTTCGCAGAGTCTGGCGCCCGCCACAACAGCACCACGTTCGGATACGGAGCCGAAACGAACACGCATGTCACGGCCCGCAACGTCAAGCGAGTACTGGTTCATGAGCGCACCCCGCGCCCTCCTGAATGACTTCATCCGGTTCAGCAACGTCGACGGGCCAGGAAACCGGTTCGTCCTGTTCTTTCAGGGCTGCAACTTCAACTGCACCTACTGCCACAACCCGTACACGATCAGCACCTGTATCGACTGTGAGATCTGCATCGAGCCGTGCCCCGAGGACGCCCTGTTCCTGGGACCGGCCGGGCGCGTGACCGTCGACTGGGACCGCTGCACCCGATGCGACATCTGCGTCGACGTCTGCCCGTATGACTCCACGCCACTGGCCAGACAGGTCGGCGTCGACGAGATCCTCTCCGAGATCCGCTCCACCGCCCCGTTCCTGTCGGGAATCACCGTCTCCGGCGGGGAGGCCACCTTGCAGCCCGAGTTCGTCGCCGCCTTGTTCGCCGAACTGAAAGCCCACCCGGATACCCGGCACCTCACCACGTTCGTCGACAGCAACGGGGCCTGCACCACCGCAACGTGGGACCTGCTGCTGCCGGTCATGGACGGCGCCATGATCGACCTCAAAGCTCTCGACGACGACCTCCACACACGGTTGACCGGCGTGGGCAACGACCAGGTGCTCGACTCTATCCGCCACCTCGCACAACGGGACCGCCTCTACGAAGTACGCCTCCCCCTCATCTCGGGTATCAATGACGCCGACGACCTGCTGACCCGTACGGCACGCCGGCTCGCTTCCATCGACCCTGCGATGCGCATCAAGGTGATCGGGTTCCGCAGACACGGCGTCCGATCCCGATACCAGGATCTCACCGAGCCGACCACCGACCAGATGGAGCACTACGAGCAGGTCCTCTCCGCCGCCGGCGTACGCGAGATCGTGCGCGTCTGAGGACACCCACGTTCTCTCCGTCACTTGGGAAAGACGAGGCGCCGGCCCCATTTGATAACCTGTGGGTATGGATCTCAAGCTCCTCCGATCGTTCGTGGTCGTCGCCGAGGAGGAGCACGTCGGACGCGCCGCCAAGCGGCTGTTCATCTCTCAGCCGGCACTGACGAAGCGGATCCGCAGACTCGAGGGTCGGCTCGGAGTCCCCCTGGTCCAGCGGGTTGGGCGGCGGATCGAACTCACCGCCGCGGGCAGGGTGCTGGCAGCGGAGGCTGTGAGCATCCTGGAGGCCACCGACGTCGCAGTCGGCCGTGTCCGGGCTTCGATGCGGGCGGAACGCGACGAGGTCGTGATCGCCTTCGTACCGCCGATGCCGCGCCAACTCACCACGGACGTGCTGCGCGAGGCGTGCGACTCCCTCGGCTGTGACGTGACACTGCGCGATGTGAACTGGCAAGACCAGGTCTCGGCGGTCGCCTCGGGAAAGGCCGACCTCTCACTGATCCGCGGTCCCGTCGAAGGGTTCACGCATCGCGAGCACATTCACTACGAGAAGGTCTTCGAAGAACCACGAGTTGCCGCGTTCTCGACAGACCATCCCCTGGCGAAGGAAGCCTGCATCGAACTCGCCGACCTCACCGATGAACCGATCGTCGTTTCTGCACCGAACACCGACTATTGGACGGTGAACCCCCGGCCGGACGGATCGGTCCCGGTGCTCGGCCCGACGGTGTCCAGCGTCACGGAGATGCTCGAGGTCGTCGCTGCGGGACGGGCGATGGTCCTGACGGCAAAGTCTCTCGGCGAGTACTACGTGCGGCCCGACATCGCCTACGTGCCGGTGCGAGACATCTCACATTCGGAAGTGTTCCTCGCATGGTCGCCGTCCACGATCGGAGCGACCGCCTCGAAGGTGCTGGACGATCTACAGCGGAGAGCCAGGGATCTCACCATCACCTGATGGTTATCGACACCGTAGGTGCGCCTGCCGCGTCGGCGAACCCAGACACCCCATGGGTGTATTTGTCAAGCTGCGATGGTGTCGATGGTGGGTTGTCGGTGTGCCCAGGCGGTGTCTTCGTTGTAGAGGGTTCGGTGTTTGAGGGCTCCGTGGAGGATTCCGA
>BDSU01000026.1 GCA_002897675.1 bacterium BMS3Abin02
GACGGTTGTTCCGACCTCGAGCCCATTGATCTTGGGTAAGGCTCGTTGCTGCATCACATCGGGCGGCGGTTCTTGGCACACCCACTCCTGTGCCCAAGGTTACCGGGCGAGTAGTACCGTCCTATCGAGAGGCCATCCACGATCACCGGCACGGACTGTCGTGGGTTTCTCCATCGCGCGTCCATCGCGCGAGACGGTGGGATGGGACGGGAAATGGCGAGAAACGTTGAGAGGCGAAAACCCAATAGCCACAAGGGTTTCGGGCATTCCCCCAGGTCAGCGAAGCCACCGTTTTCGGGTTCATAACCCGAAGGTCGCGGGTTCAAATCCCGCCCCCGCTACGAACGAGAGCTTTTCGCACGCCCCGGCGGCGCCACAATGAGTCCACCAGCGCCCATGGGAGGAGCGGCGGTGGAGGCTCGCCGCTGTGGGTTTGATCGCGTCTGATCTGCACGCGATCGCGGTCAATCGTCGAGCGTGTCGCAGGATGCGGGTTCGCCGGCAATCGGCGGCCACCTCTGAAGGTCACAGCCGCGGGTCATCTGGGGGCCGGGAGCCGTTCGACGCGTTCTGGGGGTAGCGGTACGCGATCGCCGCGGATCCCAACGGCAGCGTGGCAGACCTCGACACCGATCGTTGAACCGGGCGGCACGGGTGCCCCGGACGAACGAGCGGTCATCACGAGTCCATACACCCCGACCCACTCGACGGTGACGCCTCGGGAAGCGGAGAAAGCGGGGACACGGATGATGACCACCGCGCGGTCCCACCGTGTCCGTTGTGACGGAGGCCGTTGCAGGCGACCCGGAAGACCGTGTCAGGCTCCACCGGCGGGATGTCCGAGGAACCGTCCGATGGCGGCGGCTGCCTGCCCGGCGCCGTCCTCCGCGCCGATGCGTTCACCGATCTCGGCGGCGCGGTGGCGGTACTGCGGAGAGAGAGCTCGGTCGAGCGCGTCCGCCAGCCGTTCATCGTCGAGGTGACGAGGCCGGATGGGTGGTGGGGCAACGCCGAGGCGGCGCATCTTCTCGGCCCAGAAGGGTTGGTCCGCGAAGTGGGGGATCACCACTTGGGGCCGCCCGGCCCGCAGCGCGGCGGCCGTCGTCCCCGCGCCCCCATGGTGGACGATCGCAGCGACCCGAGGGAACAGGCGCGCATGAGGCACCTCGTCGACGACGAGCACGTCGGAAGCGACGTCGTCGAGGCCGAGGCCGCCCCAGCCCCGCAGGAGGATCACCCGTTTCCCGACGCGGCGGACGCCGCCGATGAGCGCCCTGGCTGTCGCGGCGGGATCCTTCGTCGGGAGGCTGCCGAACCCGATGTACACCGGAGGCGGCCCGTCGGCGAGGAAGGCCTCGACCGGAGGCAGGAGCTTCTCGGTGGCATCGAGGAACCAGAGCCCGGTGAGCACATGCCACGGTGGCCAGTCGTCCGGCCGCCGGAACACGGACGGACTGATGCCGTAGAAGAAAGGGAATCGCTCATCCGCATAGATGGTGCCGTAGGGACCGGACCGGGGGAACGGATCCGACCCGATCACCTTCCGGATCCCGGCGGCGACGGCGCCTCGAACGGCGACCCAGTGGAGCAGCTCGTCGACGTGGTGGGTCGCCAGGTTGAAAGCGCCGCCGAAGCGGCTCCAGGTCTGGGGCACGGTGAGGCTCGGGTAGGCGCGCGAACGGGTGATCGGCTGGAGCGGGACGGCCAGTCGCGGGATGCCGCGAGCGTCGGCGAGCGGGTAGGCCATGATCGTCAACGTGCCGAAGGCGACAGCGTCGGTGTCCTCCAGTGCCTCCCAGATGTTCCCCAGCAGCCGGCCGTAGACAGCTTCGACGACACGCCGGTGCCGTCGGAGGAAGTTGACGATGTTGCGTCCCGACCGCATCGACCGGATGCCGGTCTCCTCGATGAATCGGAGCGGGTCACCGCCCATCGGCGCGAACTCGAGGCCCTCTTTCTGCACCAACGAGCGGAACGTTTCGAGAGCAACGATGCGTGCCGTGAAGCCGGCCGACTGTAGGCCTCGTCCGAGGGCAACGAGGGGCTGTACGTCGCCCCGGGACCCGGCGGCGATCAGGGTGACATGCATGCCACTGTCCTCCCATGGTTTCCTCACCCGAGACCACGATGGTACTCCTGCGACGCGGAGTCCATGCCTCCCTCGAGGACATGGGATACCGGATTGCCGATCGGTGGCGGCGGATGATCACTTGGGTGCGGTCGGGCCACCCCGTCAGGTCCACAAGGTCGGTGACTTCACACACGGCTGCGGTCGGGCCACCGTCGGTGGGTTCAGCCTCAATGCCGTCCTGGTCGATAGCGGTCTCTCACCGTGTCGGGTCCTCGTTCGCTACCTTGATCGCCGCCGATATCGTCGTCTGGGTGCGGGCAACGACCTGAAACCCGATATTGCGTCTGCACAACCCGTTGGTGAACGCTTTGGTGCCGCCCGCCGAATCGGAACGCACCACGACGTCACGGTTGACGCCGGCGGCGGCGTCGCCGGGCTGGTGCCCGGCCGTCACATCGGGAGGGAGTGGGTGATGGCGTCATCGACGACGGTGAGGAGATCCACCATGTCGTTCGCAGCCGCGTTCCCCACACGCCCCATCTCCGACAGGGAGCCGCCGGTGGCATCCGCGAAACAGAACAACCGGTGGAACCCGAATCCGCCCTTGTAATTCGGAGCCGTGCCGGCCTTG
Organism: bacterium BMS3Abin02; assembly: GCA_002897675.1. NCBI lineage: Bacteria > bacterium BMS3Abin02. The sequence goes on from BDSU01000026.1 coordinate 2,703, forward strand.
CTCTCGGAAACTGACGTCTTCTCAACCTCAGTATCCCTTACCAGGAGGGCGTTTTCGCGCACCCCCAACACCAAACCCGCCACACCCGATCAGCTATCGGGGCTAATGTCGTCTACCGTGTCGAAACCGTTGCCTACGTCGCTATTGACCGTTGCCGGCTGCCGGCTGGATTATCGTGTCATGAACGAGTCCGGCCTGCGGCCGACGGTCGTGTTCCTGCACGACGGGCTCGGCAGTATCGAGCTGTGGCGTACATTTCCCGACGACGTCGTGAAGGCAACCGACCATCGCGGCCTCGTCTACAGCCGGTATGGGCATGGCTGGTCCGACCCGGCCACCGAACCACGGCCGATCGACTTCGTCGAACGCGAGGCGCTCGTTGTCTTGCCGTCGGTGCTCGAGCAACTCGACGCTTGTGTCCCGGTGCTCATCGGGCACTCAGACGGCGGGTCGATCTCGCTCGTATACGCCGCCCACCATCCGGTCGCGGCGCTGGTCCTGCTGGCCCCTCATGTCTTCGTCGAGGCCGTCGGCCTCGACACGATCGCGACCCTGGGGCAACAGTTCGCCGATGGTGAATTGGCCGGGAAGATGGCGAAGTACCACCGTGACCCGGTCGCCACGTTCCGGGCATGGAATGACGTCTGGCTCGACCGACGCTTCGCCAGTTGGAACATCGAGTACCTGCTCAACCGGATCGAGTGTCCTGTGCTTCTGATACAGGGCAGGGATGACGAGTATGGGACGATGGCCCAGATCGACGCCATCGAGCGGCAGATCGCCGGGCCGGTGGAGCGCGTGGAGCTGAACGAATGCGGCCACGCACCGCACCTGTCCCAGCCGGCATTGACACTCGAGGCCACAGTCGATTTCGTTCGCAACGCCTGCGGAAGAGCGTGATGGGTGCATCGACGACGATTCAACGGCGGCTCGAGTGGATCGATACGGATGCCGCGGGCATATGGCACTACTCCACGGTCATCCGATACGCCGAGGCCGCCGAGGCCATCCTCCACCGTGAGCTGGGTATCGTCGAGTTCACGTTCGGAGCGCTGCCCCGGGTCCACGTGGAGTTCGACTTCGTGCGCCCGGTCTTCTTCGATGAGGTCGTCTGTATCACGCTGACAGTGGGCGAGGTCGGGGACAGCTCGTTGACCTATCACGTCGAACTGTCCGTGGATGGGCAGCAGGTGACAACCGGCAAGGTCGTCGCGGTCCTCATAGATCGACAGACCGAGCAGGCAACAACGTGGCCAGAAGATATCCGCGCCAAGCTGGCGGGTACGTGGTAACAGCCCGTCTGGCGATGTCTCCCGGCGCTCTTGCATGGTTCGGTGTGGTCCGGAGGGATCCATGAGAGTCCTCTCTCGCCCGACCCCGACGGCCGACCTTCCGGATGGGTACGATGGCATCCACGAATTGTGCGGGCCGGGCAGATGGAGGGAGTGTGATCGTGAAGGACCACACCGTGACCGTGACTCCGGAACTCACCCTATCGTCGACGTTCAACGTCGCTGTCCCCTTCGTCGATCGGCACCTGGAGGAGGGACGCGCCGACAAGCTCGCCATCAGGACGAACCGCGGGGCCGAGGTCACTTACGGGGAGCTGGCGGAGCGGGTGAACCGGGCAGGGAATGCACTGCTCGGCCTGGGCCTGGCTCGCGGGGACCGCGTCCTGATGGTGGTGAAGGACGACCCTGCCTTCTTTTATGTCTTTTGGGGCGCCATCAAAGCCGGGCTCGTCCCCGTCCCATTCAATACGTTGCTGCGGGCCAAAGGCTACGAGTTCGTCATCGCCGACTCGCAGGCGGCTGCAGTCATCTGGTCTCCTGAGTACGACGAGGCGGTGGTTCCGGCCCTCGACGTCGTCACTCCCGGCCCTCCCCACCGGATCCGCACCGAAGGGGAGGGCACGACGCTGCGATCCCTTCTGGAGGCGGCTTCCCCCGACCTCGAGCCTGTCGCCACGTCTCCCCTCGATGACTGCTTCTGGCTGTACTCCTCAGGGTCGACCGGTAACCCGAAGGGTGCGATCCACCGTCACCGGGACATGGTGGTCACGTCACAGCACTATGGCGTGGAGATCCTCGGCGCCCGGGAGGACGACGTGTTCTTCTCCGCCGCGAAACTGTTCTTCGCCTACGGCTTGGGCAACGCTATGACCTTCCCCCTGTGGGTGGGTGGCACCGCCGTCCTCTTCGACGGCCGCCCCACCGCCGAATCGACATTCGATGTGATCGGTCGATTCCGGCCCACGCTCTACTTCGGGGTTCCGACCCTGTACGCGGCGCAGCTCGCCGCCTATGACACCCTGACGCCCGATACCTCGTCGGTACGGCGGTGCGTCTCCGCCGGGGAAGCGCTTCCACCGGACATCCTCCGGAGGTGGAAAGAGCGTACCGGGCTCGACATCCTCGACGGTATCGGGTCGACGGAGTTGCTGCACATCTTCATCTCCAACCGGCCCGGGGACATTCGGCCCGGCTCCACCGGCAAGTCCGTCCCGAGCTACACGGCCCGGATCGTCGATGACGACGGCAACGACGTACCGGCCGGTACGGCAGGGCGTCTTCTCGATCGCGGCCATTCTGCCGCCAGGGCATACTGGAACGACCCGGAGAAGACCGCGGCGACGATGTTCGGCGACGACTGGCTCGATACCGGCGACACCTACTTGTGCGACGAGGACGGCTACTTCTACTACCAGGGTCGTAGCGACGACATGCTGAAGGTAGGCGGGATCTGGGTCTCACCGTTCGAGATCGAGGCGAAGCTCATGGAGCATCCCCTCGTTCTCGAGGCGGCCGTCGTGGGCCGCCGAGACGACGCCGGCCTGGTGAAACCGGCCGCATCCGTTGTCCTCATCGACCCCAATGGCGCCGGTGAGGAGTTGGCGGCGGAGCTGCGAGCCCTGTGCCGGGAGGGCCTTGCCCCCTACAAGTACCCCCGCTGGATCGAGTTCGTCGGCGACCTGCCGAAGACCGCGACCGGCAAGATCCAGCGGTTCAAGCTGCGTTAGCCCAAGCACCGTTCAGTTGGGGCTACAGCGTGTGTATTGGGGATGCCACGTCCAGGATGGAGAAAGGCGACGTCGCTGAGAAGTGGGGTCGGCGGTGGGTCACCATCGACACCTCGCGTGTTGCGCTCGCTCTTGCTCGAACTCGCCTGATGTCGGCGCGCTTCCCCTACTCCCTCCTCTCCGACTCCGCCGAGGCCCGCCTCACGGAGTCGGAGCTGAGCCGTGTGCCTCTTTCGGACGGCCCGGTCGGCCACGATGTAGAGATGGGCTTGGTCTACCAGCGGGTTCCACACATTACGCTGAAGTCGATCGCCAACAACCCCGGCATCCGCGAGGGCATGACCCGGGAGGAGATCGACGAGGTAATCCGCCGTCATTCCGATCAGGAGCTGTTGTACGACCGGCCGTACGAGGACAAGAAACGGGTCAGGGTTACCGGCCGGTTCACGGTCGAAAGCCTTTCTCCGCATCGGGTACTCGACCCCGACGAGGAACGGCCGGCCACCGAAGTCGCCGCCGGGATCGATTCCAACGCCGAGGGCTTCGTTCCTACCTCCTCGCCCTTGCTGTAGACGCCAGGCCCCGCGTACCTCTCGAAGACCGATAGGCGGGGAGATGTGTGGAGCATGATTGCGTACCAGACATCGAAGTACTTGCTCAGGACGCGGTGTTTCGCCTCCGTGTGCGGATCCCGTTCCAAGATCGTTGATTCGGGGACAGCCATCAGATCACGCCGGCGAAGAGGTCCGCTTCATCCATGAACCCTCGCGCAGGGTGCCACCAGGCAGGCGTGTCGGCTGTCAGCGTGTGGGCGGGCGCTGCAGCACGGGCCGGACCGGTTCGTCGGTCGCGGTGTCGACGGTTGGGCCGGCAGGGGCGCGTTCCAATGATGTGAGCAGTTCGAGGACTGCAGAGGTTTCGAAGATGCGGTACCGGTGTTTGCCGATGTCTCGTTGTGTCAGGATTCCCGCGTCGACGAGGCGGTTGATGGCTGCTCCGGTGGCGACGTCGGAGCGGCCGATGAGCCCGGCGGCTGATTTCACGGTGAGGAGGGGGACTCCGGGGAGAACGTCGACGAGTAGGTCCAGAGCCGATCCCCTTCGGACGGTGCCGAGGTTCGACCGCCACTGGTGGACCAGCTCGTGTTCCGAGGGGGCACCTGTTTGCACAAGCTCCATGCACCTGAACCACTCCGCTACAGCGAGGACCTCGACTACATCCGCAGCACCGGCGGCGGGATCCGAGAACTCACCCGGGCGGTCAGCCAGATCGGGGACCGGCTCGGCATGGAGGTGCGGACGAGGATCACCGAGCACCCCAAGATGTTCCTGCGCGCCCCCTACGAGACGGGTGGAGGCCAGATGAGGGTCAAGATTGAGGTCAACACGTTCGAGCGTTCGCCGGCCAGCCCACCCATCAGGATCCCGTTCCACGTCGAGTCCTCCTGGTTCGGCGGCAGTGCCGATGTGCTCACGTTCACGCTCGATGAGGTAGCGGCCACGAAGATCCGAGCCTTGTTCCAGCAATCGAAGGGGCGCGATCTGTTTGATCTTTCGCTGGCCCTCACCCAGCTCGGCGCAACACCGTCCTCGATTGTCGAGGCCTTCGCCCCGTACCGCCCCGATGGGTACACCGGGCGCCGTGCCGAGCTGAACCTGCGCGAGAAACTGAAGCGATCGGCGTTCCGCGAAGACATCCGTGCGCTGGTGACGGCCTGGCCGGAGGGATACGACATCGACGCCGCGGCCGAGTTCGTTATCGCCGATGTGCTCGCCCTCGTCGAGTAGGTGGGCACCGATTCTTCTAGCGGATGGGGCGTCACGAGGGGTAATCCATGGGTACCAGCCATCACGCCGATTCCGCGAAACCCCAGGTAGCAGGCACTATTGAGCAACAACGAGAACTGGTGAGAGACCTGGGCAAGCAACTCGTAGCTCGAAGGTCGGATGTGCGAATCCTCCCGCCGCTACGAAGAGCCTCACATAGCCTCCCGGTGCCGAGTGTCACACACCACGTCCGTCAACGCAGCTTTTCGGGTCCGTCGTCGGTAGGATTTTCCCGTGGAGGTAGTCGGGTCGGGCACCGGGACGAGGTGGCGGGTTGACGGCATATGGTGGGTGGCCGCCATGCGATGATTGTGGTGCTCCCGGCGCGCGTGTGACGCTGGGGGAGGACATCCTGTGTGATCGGTGTTTGAACGATCGCGTCAGTGCCCGTACGGGCTGGCCGAGGTTGCCGGACCCGCCTGGTCGGGAGGAGATCGTGGCGGGTGACGGGCGTCGGTTGTGGTTCGGGTACCGGCTGACGTGGGCACTGTCGGGTGTGGTGTGTGCCGAGGCGGAGCAGGTGGGTGTCGAGCCTGGTGACGGGTACCGGTTCATGGTGTTGGGGGATGGCGATGAGGATCCGGCTGTGGTGGTGGGTCGGCTTCGTGCGAAGGTCCGTCGGGAGGTCGCTCGGGTGTACTTGGAGCCGTCCGACGCGGCGCCGGGATGGCACGTCGCCGATCTCGACGTGGCGGGGCGGGTGGTCTGGTCGGGTGACTCGTCGGTGCCCGAGCCGTCGGTGGTGATCGACGGTCGCCGGTTCGACTGGGCGGCCTTTGGTGCGATGGTGGCTGTGTTTGAGGGTTGGGAGTTCAGCATGCGGTTCAGCGACGGATCCGGTGAGGACACAGGCGCTGGGGTGGGCGGGTCGGTTGACGCGACGGATGGTGACGCCAAGGTCATACCGCTGCGCCTCGTTGGTGGGCTGGATGACGATGGGCTCCGGCGGCAGGGCCGGTCGATCGACACGGTGCTGGCCGAGTTCCTCGCCGAGCAGCGTCAGCGGCTGGCGGTGTCGACGTACCGGCGGTACGGGCGGATCGTGGAGCTGCTGCGTATGTGCCTCAACAACTACTGCTACCAGTCACTCACCGGAGCCGAGGCCGAGCGGTGGCGTTCGGCGTACGATGCAGGCGACGAGGAGGCGTTCACGCGGCTGTGCGGCCCGCAGCAGATCGTTGAGAACTACGGCGAGTTCCTTGGCTATTTCATGATCCGCAAGGTGGCTGCGTCACAAGAGGAGCTGAGAGCGGCGGCGACGGTCACCAAGAGACTGGCCCGCTGGCTGGCGCGACACGGCTACGTCGACGAGGATGCCGCCGACGCCGCCCACGGCCGGGCGACGGAAGCGGGGCGCGACCTTCCACGTGCGGACAAGCTCGGCGAGTACTTGTACCGCCTCGCCAGACAGACCCATCTGCCTGTTGATCCCGACGACTTCGCCGACGAGAACTGGGTGGAGGATTACCTGTCGATCACGCGGGTGGAGGATGGCCGACTCTGGTTTGGCGAGGTGGGGCCTGTGGCAGTGTCCAAGCAGGCCAGCGATCTGGCGGAGGTCGGATGGGATGTCTACGTGGTTCTCGCCCGGGTTGGTGGCAACTGGCGGCTCGTCGAGACCGGCATGGTCTACCCGTGACGATCCGTATCCGACTGCAGGCCGGTGCCGGAGGCGGAGTGTTGGCCGATGTTCTGGGTCGGGACCTGCTGGCCTCGCAAGCCGGATGGCGGATCTTCGAACGTGGCCTCGGCTACGTCGCCCACGGGTGTGTGACCGGACTCGAGGCGACCGACGCCAAGGCCACGGCCACGGTTGTCGGAACTCGTCCTTACGAGGTCTCGATCGAGTTGGACGCCACCGCACTGACCTTCGACTGCACGTGCCCGATGGGCCAGGACGAGGAGTTCTGTAAGCACTTGGTGGCGGTGGGCCTCACGGTGGCGGGCGTCGACGACGCGAGGGACGACGATGTCGTCCCGGCAGAGTCCGATGGTCTCGGTCCGGTGCGTGAATGGCTGAAAGACCAGCCGGCTGAACGGCTCCGCGATCTGCTGGTCGACCAAGCCGCACGTGATCCCGAGGCGCATCGTCGTCTGTCGGTGCTCGCCGCGGCGGAGGGGGGAGGTCCGATCGACCTTGACCCCTATCGGGCGGCGATCGCCGTCGCGTTCTCCGTCGGCGATTTCGACCGCTACGGGCACGTGGACTACCGCGATGCCTGGGAGTGGCGCAAGGGGGTGGAGGCGGTGATCAACGACCTCGAAGAGCTGCTGGCTGCCGGGTTCGGCGCCGAGACGGTCGACCTCGCCGAGGAGGTGCTACGCGAGCTCAATGACGGCGTCGAGTACGTCGACGACTCGGACGGATACCTCTACGAGTTGTTCGAGCAGACCATGGAACTGCACCTGGCTGCCTGCCACCAAGCGCGCCCCGACCCGGTTGCGCTTGCCGGGCGACTGTTCGACTGGGCGTCGTGTTGGGAGCTGGACCGGTTCCTGGACGCGGTGGCCGACTATGCGCAGGTGCTCGGCGAGGAGGGGCTGGCCGCCTACCGCCGACTGGCCGAGCAGCGGTGGCGGACGGTGCCCGCCCTCGGTCCCCGCGACGATTCGCATGCCGGATTCAGCGAACGGTACCGCATCACCAGGATCATGGAGAGCCTGGCCGAGACGACGGGCGGTCTGGATGAGCTGCTGGAGGTCATGCAGCACGACCAGGCGTCGGGCTACGCCTTCGTTCGGATGGCCGAGGCCTGCCGCCGTCACCGTCGCGATGACCTGGCCCTCGAGTGGGCCCAGCGCGGCTTCGAGATGTTCCCGGGCGAGTGGCGTCTCGCCGAGCTGATCTGCGATCTTCACGCCGACGCGGGCCGGAACGCCGAGGCGCTGTCGATCGCACGGGACCTGTTTGCCCACGGGCCCTCACTGGCGCGCTACCAGCGGCTGCAGGCCCTCGCCGAGGCGGCCGATGAGTGGCCTGCCGAACGCGAACCTGCCCTGGCGGCGGTGCGGGGAGGAATCGAAGCGCACCGACGGGACGCGGCGCCACGTCGCTTCCCAAGGCAGGGTGACGACGGGTCGGTGCTGGTGGAGATCCTGCTGTGGGAGAACGACGCGGACGTCGCCTGGGAGGCAGCCCAGACCTACGGGTGCAACGAGCAGTTCTGGTTGCACCTGGCCGCCGCTCGCGGCGAGCGACACCCCGCGGATGCCCTCGAGGTGTACCGGCGCTACCTCGACGTGGCGCTTCAGACCGCAAAGAACCGAGCGTACGACGAGGTCGTCAGGCTCCTCGAGACCATGCGGCCCCTGTACGTTGCTGTGGGCCGCGACGACAAGTTCGATGCGCTGGTCGTCGAGATCCGCAGGGACTACAAGCGGCGCCGCAACCTGATCGAACGCCTCGACCGGGCGCGCCTGTGACATCGGCTCGGCGCTGCTTCCGGTGCGTCGCCTCGCCGGCCACGCCCTGTCCGACTGGAACGATTCTCCAGAAGGCCGCCCCAGCAGTGTTTCGGCCGTCGCCGCTCGGACTCGTCGGCATACTGCCTGTCGTGGGCCGGTCCGGTAGGGCATCGCCGAGGAAGCATCATGACAACCGTTCATCAGCTCAAGGTGACGCTTCGTACCGTGAGGCCTCCGGTCTGGCGGCGGATCGTGGTGCGGTCGGACATGACACTCGGGGGAGTTCGCCCCAGTGCTCGAGGCGGCGATGGGTTGGCTGGGCGGTCACGTCCACCTCTTCGACGTCGATGGAACCCGCTATGGCATGCCGGACCCGGATTGGGACACCGGCGACCTCGACGAGAAGCGGTTCCGGCTGGGTGACATCCTTTCCACGGTCGGGTCGCAGATGCGTTGGGACTACGACTTCGGCCGGCGTACCGGCGACGAACGGAACCATGTTGGAGGCGGCGACGATCACCACTCGTGTCGTTTCCTCACCTCTCGAACTGAACCGGTCTTCTGAGCGATTCTCGCTTGGCATGCGCTGAAGGCACCGCCCTCGGCATCGCGCGTCCGCAGTTGGAGTGCTCGTCCGGAGTGAGACGAAGCGCACCGGTAGGTGAGGGGGAGGCCGGGTACCATCCGGTGATGGTCGACGATTCGGATCCGATGGGCATGGTCATGCGTGGGTATGACCGGTTGGCTCAGCGGTGGGATCGATGGGCCGACGAGGTGAATCCGCCGTTGCGGGGCCGATATGTCGACTGGTTGGAGGATCGTCTCGATTCCGGCTCGTCTGTCCTCGAACTCGGAAGCGGGACGGGTCGTCCTGTCGCAGAGAGGCTCGCCTCCCGCTATCGCTACCTGGGAGTCGACGTGTCCGCCAAGATGGTGATCGTGGCCCGGCGCAACGTTCCATCCGGCCGGTTCCTGGCCGCTGACATGCGGTACGTCGACTTGCCGGTGGGTGGGTTCGACGCCGTCGTCGCCTTCTACTCAATCATCCATGTGCCCAGGTCCGATCATCCGGGTCTGTTGTCGCAGGTCCATGCATGGCTGCGGCCCGGCGGGTACTTCGTTGCGTGCTTTTCGTCGGGAGATCTTGTGACCGGCGTGGATGAGGACTGGTTGGGTGCGGGTCCGATGTACTGGAGTGGGTACGACGCCGACACGAACCTTCGGATGCTCGTCGATGCCGGGTTTGAGGTAATCCACGCCGAGGTTGTTCCACAGATGGAAGGCGACGACGAGGTTCAATTCCTGTGGTGCACCGCTCGACGCCCGGTGTCGCAAGCAGCCCCACCTGGCTGACAAGGACACGAAGCTTTCCGCTGCGACGGTCTGTTGCCGGACGTCCGCTCGCGTGTTGAGGTGCTGTGATAGGCGAGGAGACGTTCACGGCGCACCGGATCGACCCGTACGCGCCCGCCCACGGCAGATCTCTCTACCCGGACGGGCTCGGGCGACCTGATCCGAAACGACTGCGCGTGGCGTGCAGATCCCAGGTTGCTACAGGAGCGGGACTTGGCCGTGTCGGCCGTAGACCGCCGGCGCAACCGGATTCCTACTCGTCGACTCCGTGGCTTCCCTCCGGTTTGGGCAGCGACTCGTAGTAGGTGAGGGTGCTGTCGGCGACGGGATCTTCAACGAGTGTCGTGCCCAGACTTGCGAGCGCTTCGAGGATGTCCGCGTACGAGAGCTCGTCGTAGTCGAGGACGTTGTCGTTGAGGTAGCCGGCAAGGTCCTGTGCGTGAGTCTGGAGGGATTCGGCCATAGTTGGTCTCCCGATGAGCTTGCCACGCATATCGTACGCTGAGCACAGCCGACTCCGCTCGTCAGTCTCTGATCTTCTGCACGCAGGATCTCGGCGACCGTGGGATCATGCGGACATGCGGGTCGGCTTGGTCTCGGATGTCCATGGCAACACGGTGGCGCTCGACGCCGTCCTCGACGAGATCGCTCGGCGTGGCGTCGATGTGATCGTGTGTCTGGGGGACCTCGCAGCGAACGGTCCTGACCCTGCCGGTTCGGTGGAGCGGATCGCCGCACTGGCGTGCCCCGTGGTGATGGGCAACACCGACGCCGACATGGTGAACATGCCGGACTGGTGGCATGACCCCAATGCGGTTGGCGCCCCGGAGCCCGCCCGGCGGATCGCCGAGATCAGCCTGTGGTGCTCGGAGCGGCTCACAGACGAGCACCGGCGATTCCTCGCCGGACTCCCAAAGACTATCGAGGTCGACCTCGGTGCGGCCGGTCGGCTCCTCGGGTTCCACGGGTCACCGAGGTCCGCGACCGACGTCATCACGGCCACGACTCCTTCGGATGAGCTTGATGAGATGCTCACCGGCGCCGACCAGGCGGTATTGGCCGGCGGGCACACCCATGTGTCGATGGTGCGCCGTCATCACACCCAGACGATCATCAACCCCGGCAGCGTTGGGTTGCCGTTCGTCGCCTATGGCCACGCCGGCCAGGTAGCTGTCCTCGACCATGCCGCGTACGCGCTGGTCACAGCCGACGAACTCGAGGTGGGTATCGAACTTCGGCAAGTCCCCGTGGACCGGGAGCAGCTGTCCCGTCAGGTCGAGGCGAGCGGGATGCCGCACAGTGCCTGGTGGGTTGCACTTCGACGTTGACACCACCGACTTGTGATCGCGGCCCGGTAGGGTCGACCTTGTGATCGATCACCGTCTTGTTGCGGGGCTGTTCCGGGCAGGCGATGGGGTCCTTCTCTGCCATCGCCGATCCGACCGGCGTTGGTACCCCGACGTGTGGGATCTCCCCGGAGGCCACGTCGACGACGGTGAGAACCCGCGACGCGCGCTTGTGCGTGAGCTGCGAGAGGAACTCGGTGTGCACGTCGATGTGCCCACCGAAGGACCGGATACGGTCATCCGGGATCGGGACGCGCGAATTGAGCTGTCTATCTGGCTCATCGACTCCTGGCGCGGCGAGATCGTGAACGTAGCCCCGGACGAACACGATGACATTCGCTGGTTCGCTGCCGGCGACATCGCCTCGCTGAGCCTTGCCCATCCGCGCTACCCCGAGCTGTTGCGGCGTGCCCTGGGAGACGTTCTGTAGCGGTCGGACCGGTTCCGACTCGTCTCCTGTCCTGTGCGTTGCGGTCATGCTCGCTTGCGGTGAGACGCGCTGGGATACTTGGCGCATGGACGACTGGGACAGATCTGCGGAGATGAATCGGCGGGCATGGGATGAGATCGCCGGACCGCGGCACGCGTGGAGGTTGGCACAAGGCTACGACGCGGGGTTCTTTGCTCGCGGTGGGGTGTGTCTGCCGGATCCTGTCCGTGACGCGCTGGGGAATGTGGCGGGAAAGTCGCTCCTGCATCTGCAGTGTGCTACCGGGGAGGAGACGTTGTCGTGGGCGGTGTTAGGGGCGCAAGTGACGGCGGTGGACATCTCCGAGCTTCAGATCGGGATCGCCCACCGGACTGCGGCGGATGCCGGTGTAGAGGTGGAGTTCGTCACCGCCGATGTTGGCGAGCTTCCGAGTGTGCTGAATGGTCGGACGTTCCATGTGGTGTACACGGCCACAGGAGTGCTCACCTGGATCCCCGATCTATGGCGGTGGGCGAGGATCGTCGCGTCGCTGGTCACGACTGAAGGCCGATTCATGTTGTTCGAGGAGCATCCGGTCGCCTCGTGTCTGTGGGGCGGGGAGGACGGGATCGAGGTGGCCGACTACTACTTCGCCCGTGGCCGGCCGCTTCCGGGGATCGGGTGGAGTCACTTCCCGGGTGGCGACGATGCCCGGGAGGAGAAAGTCGAATTCCACTGGCCGCTCGGCGACGTGGTTACCGCCCTGGTCGACTCCGGGCTGCGGATCGTCCGCCTGGAGGAGTTCCCAGCCGCCCCCGAATGGAGATTCGGGCCTCAGCGGGCGCGGGTGGCGCAGTTGCCGGGTCTCTTTCTGCTGGTCGCCAGTCGTTGATCCGTTTTCTCCTGATCCTGCACACTTCGAAATCTGGTGACCCCAGCCGTCACCTTTTCGATTGACTGATGTTTGGTCGGCGGTCTGCGTAGCCGCCGCGATCATGTCGATGATCTGTCTGGAGGGACTGCATGATTGAGAAGAAGACCGGACCGCGGCGACCGCGAGCTGTCGCGGAGCCTTCTCTTCCTGGCAATGCGACCATATGGCCACATGAACGTCATGTGATATGTGGGGGATCTGACGAGGCGACCTGGCGTTCTTCGTCGAGAAGGGTCGACGCCGGCGTGTCTGCGGTCGAACAGCACCTTTGCCGTGGCACTGTCGTGGCGGACCGCATCGGCGATGAGGACGATACATCCGCCGGTTCGGGGATCTCATGCGCAGTGTCCGACCCATCTGCTCTCTCGCACAGGCCTGGCACCCGAAGCGAACATGAGTGGGGTTGACGAAAGGCTGCGATTGACATATGGTTGCACCATGATGATCACCGATCTTTCGCCCGCCGACGCGGCCGAGCGCATCCTCGAAGAGGCCGACGAGGATTGGGCGCGCCGGTTCGTCGCCGCCTTCGACCGTCGGCTGCGTACCGGGCCCCTGGACCGTTTCCTCGAGCTGTGGGATCTCTCCCAGTCGGCCGCGGCCCGTATCTTTGGTGTCTCCCGGCAGGCGTTCTCGAAGTGGCTGACCGGGAGTCCGCCGGCGAGTCGCGCCGCAGCCATCGCCGACCTCGCAGCGGCGACCGAAATCCTCGACCGATATGTGAAACGGGAGCGAATCCCGGCGGTGGTCCGCCGTCCCGCCCCTGTCCTGGGTGACCGCTCGCTTCTGGAGCTGGCCTCGGACGGCCAGACGCGCGACGTTCTCGAGGCGGTACGGGCCATGTTCGACCTGCGGCGCGTCCAGCCGTGATCACCGAGCGCCTCCGAGATGGCCGTCAGTGGCTGCGCGTTGCCGATGAGGCGTGGTCCGACCCGCTCGACCCGACCTATGCGGAGACGCACGGCGGCCGCTGGAACCCACCCCGTTCGTTTCCGGTCCTCTACCTGAACGAAGACATCGATACGGCCCGCTCCCAGATCCACCTCATGCTGGAGGGACAGCCAGTCGACCCGGAGGATCTCGACCCGCCGTTCGTGCTCGTCACCGCGACGCTCCCTCGCGCCCAGGTCGTTGCCGACGCCGTTACCGACGTCGGTCTCGAGGCCGTCGGTCTGCCGAGGACGTATCCGGTAGACGAATCGAGAGCGCGTATTCCTCGAGAACACTGCCAAGCGATCGGCGTCGCGATGCACGACGCCGGCCTGCGCGGTGTCCACTGCCGGTCGGCAGCTACGCTCGACGGCAGTGGGCGTGAGCTGGCCTGGTTTCCGGCACGCCCGTCTTCGAAGGCCCGCCAGGTCGGCGATTCGGTCCCATTCCCCGAGTGGTGGGGGAGCGAGTAGCCCGCGACGCCATCCCCTTGCGGGTAGCGGCGCCGCTTCGACCGTCCGATCGATGGACGCCGATGAGATACGCGCACATTCCCCTTCGGCACACACACACTGACACACACCGACACACTTCGTGGGCTCGTCCATGCCGATCGGACTGTCGCCATCAGGGAGCCGGCTCGTGATCCGGCTGTTGCGCCCAAATGCCAAGGCTCGGGGGAACGATCGCAAGTGCAACTGCAGCGACACCGAGCATGTGAGACTCCGTTACCGATACCGGGGTCGACTGCGCGAACCGGAACCCAGATCTCGGCTGCCAGTTCCCCAGAGGCGTCGATCTGAACGGCTCGGCGACCCGCGGGTCTTGCGTGTGGACGACCTCGAAGCACTGCTACCCGTCGTGGAGTACGAACTGGAGATCCTGTACGAGCGCTCAGTTCGACGTGAACCCCTCGCGCCGGTTCGAGGATCTTCGCAGATCATCGAGAAACTCGACCTGGTGCCGTTCACCGCGATCGTGCATCACTTGCCTGATCCCGCGTCGACGACCACTCGGCCTTCGTGTCGCCGCCGGGATCATCGGACCGTTCCAGGCAGTCCCGGGTGCGACCTTTGAAGAGATCGACGGCACGATCCCCCGTTCAGGCGGTATCGAACGCGTCGAATGAGCCGAACCGTCAATCGGCCGCATCTACCTCGCCGCCGCCCCCACTGTGCCAAACGTCCCTGTCGTCCCCCAGCCTGTGACCGACTCGATGCCGACCATGCGGTCCTCTTCGACATCGGCAAGGGCACGGTCCGTATCCTCGGCGTCGAACAAGCCGAGCGACTCGTCGACCAACTTGCTCGCGAGATCCCCCGGGTCCCGAAGAAGGCGAAGGGCCCGAACCCGGCGCCCAACCCTGAGAACCCATGCCCGGGTCGGAGGGCAGGCCGGCGAAGGACTCGATCGCAACCTGTGACGTCAACGTCTCGAAGTGTCGGATTCGGAGATGGCTGTCGTCGAGTGACGTCTGGGCGGGGACTCTCAGTCCTCAACCGTCGGCGCGTATCAGCCGATGCTGAAGGCATGAAGCTCAAGTGCCTTGTCTTGCTGCTGGCCATGGTGATGGCCGCTTGTTCGACGCCCACATCTACGCCGACGACTTTCGGAGTGGACGGTGCACCACAACTGCTCAAGGACACCTTCCTGACCGTGACTCGCCAAGCCGCCACCCTGGCCGGCTACGACGCGACGAACGACCAGTGGATGGAATTCGCTCGAGAGGTATGCAGCTCCGGCTTCGACAGCCCGGAAGACCTGGCAGACTTCGTACATGAGAAGGCCGGTGCCAAAGCCAACCAGGATATGCGGCAGATGTGGTCGACGGCTGCCAAAGCGGCCACGAGCGCGTTCTGTCCCATCGGGGGCGAGCATGAGGCACTCATACCCGGTTGAGAGCCGAACTGTGGAAGCGGTTGCAGAGAGGCCATAAGCCGCCGCCTCGAGGGAGGTCACGTTCCGGGACGGGCGGACCCTTGGCGCCGCAGCAACCCGACGATCAGGCCTTCGGTAAGAGCGTCCCACGAGGCTTCGATGATGTTCTCGTGGACTCCGATCGTTCCCCACGTTTCGTCTCCGTCGGATGTTTCGAGGAGCACTCGCACCATCGCTTCGGTCCCGTAGGAGGAATCCAGCACCCTCACCCGGTAGTCGGTCAGCCGGAGCCGGTCGATGTCCGGATAGAAGGTTCTCAGCGCGGCACGAAGCGCCTGATCCAGGGCATGCACCGGACCCACTCCCTCCCCGGTCGTGACGACCCGTTCGCCCTTGACCATGACTTTCACGGTCGCCTCGGCGACGATCTCCTCATCGGCCCGCCGGTCGGTGAACACCCGGAAGGATTCCAGCTCGAAGAAGTCCTGTTCCCACCCGAGCGTCCTGCGCATGAGCAGTTCAAAGGATCCGTCGGCCGCCTCGAAGTGATAACCGTTGTGCTCGAGGTCCTTGACTTGTTCGAGGATGCGTGCAGCCGTTTCGGCGTCGACGTCGAGACCAAGTTTCGTCGCTTCGGTCAGGACGCTCGCCCGGCCGGCCAGCTCCGAAACGACCATGCGGGTGCGGTTCCCGACCCGGGACGGGTCCTCGTGCTCGTACGCGTCGGGCCGGCGAGCCAGGGCCGAGGTGTGGAGCCCGGCTTTGTGAGTGAAGGCGGACGTCCCGACATAGGGGTGATGGGGATCGAGGGAGATGTTGACGACTTCGGCAATGTGGTGCGCGACGGGGCCGAGGAGCTCCAGCCTCCCTTCGGGGAGTACCGAAAGGCCCATCTTGAGGGCGAGGTCGGGGATGAGCGTCGAGAGGTCGGCATTGCCGGTCCGTTCCCCATAGCCGTTGACGCAACCCTGCACCTGCCGGACGCCGGCATCGATCGCCGCCAGCGAACTGGCCACGGCGCATCCGACGTCGTTGTGGAAGTGGACGCCCAGCTGACTCTCGGGGAGAGCCTCTTGTATCCGGTCGATCGTGTGCAGGATCGGAGAGGGGAGGGTTCCGCCGTTGGTGTCGCACAGCACCAATCGTTCTGCTCCGGCTGCTGTGGCCGCCTGCAACACACGGAGCGCAAACTCCGGATTGGCCCGGAAGCCGTCGAAGAAATGTTCGGCATCGAAGAACACCCGCCGGTCATGATTGCGCAGGTACTCGATCGACTCGGTGACCATGCGTACGCCCTCGTCGAGATCGGTTCGGAGCACTTCGCGCACGTGGTAGTCCGACGACTTGCCGACGATGCAGATGACCTCGGTTTCGGCGGCGAGCAGCGCCTGCAATTGAGGATCGTCGGTTACGGTGCCCCGTGGTCGTCGGGTCGACCCAAAGGCCACCAGTGTCGCCGTTCCGAAATCCAGCTCGTTCCGCGCCCGGCGAAAGAACTCGTCATCTTTGGGGTTGGCGCCCGGCCACCCACCCTCCACGTAATCGATCCCCAACTCGTCGAGCAAGGTGGCGATCCGCAGTTTGTCGCCGACGGTCAGCGAGATGCCCTCCTGCTGAGAGCCGTCTCGCAATGTGGTGTCATAGATCTCGGTCTTCATGGTGAACTCCCGGGCATCAGAAAACCCTTCGCCGGGCGAAGGGTTGGGCGCACACGATCAGCCGTATGCGCTAGTCGATAATGATGATGGTGGTCGGCTGGAACATCTGGCGGGCAGTATGGCGGATCGGACCCGGGCCGTCAACAGGTGCAGGGATCTCGGACCTCGCTCAAAGGCACGGAGGAGGGCTCACGCCCTGACAACGGCTTCTGGAGGCGGGCGACCAGGTGACCGATGTGTTTCGACGTCCCGTGGTACTGGCAGCGCATCCACCGTGTACGCCACTCGGATTGAGCTGCTCAGGTAGTGATGTCGCCCAGGTTCAGAAAGCCGCTGCCCGGGGTCGGCTACGACTCGGGCGAGGTCGATGGTGTATGTGGTCCTGTGACCTTCTCCCGGTCGAATCCGCCGAGGCCATGAGAACCCGGCAGTCGCCCAAGACGCCGTGAGGCAGAGTCGGTGATATGGGACAGGGGAGGCCGAGGTGGACGAGGTTGGTCCCAACCCTCGCACCCGGGTGGAGGTCGGCATCGCCGTAACCGATTCGTAACAAGCTGGTCGCAGGTTGGTAATGGCGCCGCAATCGGCATGGAACATGGGTCGTCTTGGATGGATCTGCATGGGCGCATCGCCGGTCTGTGTGTGAGGGAGGAGATCAATACATGAAGCCCGTGTTCAAATCGTGGTTGCACCAGAGACGTTTGTGGGTCGCACTCGTTCTGTTGTTGATCGGGCTTGTCCCGGCCGGAGTTGCCCGTGCGGCCGATCCGACGGGAGCCTCGATCATCGACCTGGAGGGCGCCCCAGGGATTGCGGCGGTAGTCGCGGTCAACTACGCATGGACGCTGATCGCAGCCTTCCTCGTCTTCTTCATGCAGGCAGGTTTCGCGCTGCTGGAGGCGGGGTCGACACGGATGCGGAACGCCGGTTCGGTGTTCATGAAGAACTTCATCGACTTCTGCATGTGCGGTCTCGCATTCTGGGCGTTCGGTTTCGCTCTCATGTTCGGGGGCTCCGCGTTGGTGTCGGGGCTCGGTGACGGGAACGCGTTCGTCGGGTTCTCAGGGTTCTTCCTGAGTGGTGAGGCGAACGATGTCGGGACGGCGGCTTTCTGGTTCTTCCAGATGGTGTTCGCGGCGACCGCGGCCACCATCGTGTCCGGTGCGATGGCCGAGCGCACGAGGCTCGACGCGTACATGGCCTATAGCTTCCTCATCTCCGCGTTGATCTACCCGATCTACGGCCATTGGGTGTGGGGCGGAGGATGGCTCTCCACGTTGCCGTTCGGCGCTGGTGCGAAGGACTTCGCCGGATCAGGTGTCGTCCACGCCGTCGGTGGGATTGCCGCATTGGTCGGGGCGCTGATGGTGGGTCCAAGACGTGGCAAGTTCGATTCCGACGGGCGACCTCGGTCGATCCCGGGACACAACATGGGCTATGTCGTCATCGGGGCGATGATCCTGTTCTTTGGCTGGTTCGGTTTCAACCCCGGCAGCACCCTCGCGGCCACCGACCTCCGCATCTCGGTCATCGCGGTGAACACGTTCCTGGCGGGGATCAGTGGAGCGATCGTCGCCTACTACATTCGTCTGGTTCGGACGGGGAAGGCCGACATTCCGGTGACCGTCAGTGGAGCCATCGGAGGGCTCGTGGCGATCACTGCCCCGGTTGCCTACGTCGATCCATGGGCGGCAGTCGTCATCGGTGGGATCGCCGGCGCACTCGTGATCGGCGTTGCCGGGTTCCTGGAGCGGCGGCTGCATCTCGACGATCCCGTGTGGGCGGTCGCCTGCCACGGCGGTGCGGGCTTGTGGGGGCTCATCGCCGTCGGCATCTTCGCGAACGGTGTTTATGGCGGGGTCTCCGGGCTCATCGTCGGCGACAAGAGTCAGATCATCGCCCAGCTGATCAGCGTTGTGGCGGTAGTCCTCTGGACTGCCGTTACCTCCGCCATCGTCTTCGGTCTCATCAAGGTGGGGATCGGGCTCAGGGTCTCGGAAGCCGATGAGATCATCGGCATCGACGCCACCGAGTTCACCCAGATGGGCTACGTGATGGATGACATCGTGGGCCCATCGTGATGAGAGCGGCCCAGCCACGCATTTGGGAGGGACCAAGGACCGTCCGAGTGCTCAGATCCAAGAAAGGGACATGAATATGGAAGTAGTTGCTGCCGTCGGAGCTTTCGTCGTGTTGTTCACCGCCTTCGTGGTGGTTCCGAGACGACTCGTTCGACGGGAAGAAGAGGACTGAGGCAGGGGCGACCCCCACGGCTGCCGGAGGCCTGTGACGGGTCATCGCGCGGCGGTGGTAGCGGCTTTCGCCGATCATCCCTGCTTGTGGGATGCCGGCCTGTCGCAATCGGATTCGATCGTCATCTCATCGAAGAGATGGCGGCCCGAATCGATGTGAGACTCCTGCCTTGCATATCGCCGAGCGGGCTGCGCCGGCCGCCGGTTCAAGCTTCGACGGACACGGCCGCCAGGTCGGTGACCACGACGTCTGCTCCCGCAGCCCGTAGCCCGGCCGCGTTGTCATGGCGAGCCACGCCGATCACAAGGCCGAACCCACCGGTGTGGCCGGCGGCGACTCCGGAGATGGCATCCTCGACGACCACTGCCCGCTCGGGATCCACGCCGAGATCCTCGACTGCAGCGAGGAAGACTGCCGGTGATGGCTTGCCCGCCAGTCCTCGTTGCGCGGCGACCTCGCCGTCGACGATCACATCGAAGACGTCGTGAACTCCTGCGGCGTCAAGAACGATGCGAGCGTTTCGGCTGGATGTGATGAGTCCCGTGCGGAGGCCCGCCTGGCGAAACGCGTCGAGGAGGCTCAGCGTCGACGCGTAGGCATCGGCACCTTGTTCGGCGATGTGGGAGAGAAACTCGGCGTTCTTCCGGTTGCCGAGCCCGTGCACCGTGTCGGCATGTGGTGGGTCCGATTGCGATCCTTCGGCGATCGTGATCTCACGCGAGGCAAGAAAACTGCGAACGCCGTCGTATCGAGGCTTGCCGTCCACGTATCGGAGGTAGTCGACCGAAGCGTCGAACGGTTTGGCGCCGGGTCCAACATGCCGCGTGAGGAACTCGTCGAACACGCTCTTCCACGCTTCGGTGTGGGCTCTCGTCGTGTCGGTGACCACGCCGTCCATGTCGAAGACGACTGCATCGAACTCGGCCGCCCGGATGACGATCGTCTGCTCGCTCACGTCTCGTCTAGCCATGAGCCGCGCCGCACGAACCGAACCGTGTCGTCAGATGCGCGGTGCTCATCCCTTGGTGCCCGAGGCTGCGAGGCCCTGTACGAAATACCGCTGGAAGATGAAGAAGATGATGGCGATCGGGATCGTCGCGAGGATCGTGCCGGCGAGGATCGTATTCCACGGCTGGGCCCGCCCAAAGGCGGCTCTGATGTTCGCAAGCCCGAGCGGCAGCGTCTGAAGGTCCGGGTTGCCCGGCACGGCGATCAGCGGGTGCATGAAGTCGTTCCACACGCCCGCCGTCGACAGGATGGTCAGAGCGATGAGAGCCGGCGCAGCCAAGGGCAGTGCCACTTTGGTGAAGGTCTGCCATGTCGTCGCTCCATCGATGGCCGCCGCCTCGAGCATCTCGTTCGGCAGTTGCTCGAAGAACTGCTTCATCAGGAACACGCCGAACGCGTCGAACATCAGAGGCAGGATCAGGCCCGCATACGTGTTGAGTATCCCGAGCTCCTTCATGATGAGGAATTTCGGAATCAGCAGTACGACACCGGGTACGGCCAGAACCACGATCACAAAGCCGAAAAGCGCCTGCCGGCCCCGGAACCGCATCTTCGCCAATGCGAATCCGGCGATCGAGTCGAAGAACAGCCTGCCGGCAACGACCGAGACGGTGACGACGACAGAGTTGAACGCCCATCTCGGCAATCGAACGTTGCTCGTGTTGAGCCCACGGATCCCGTCGAGTGTCCAGCCGTATTTCGGATCGGCCCACAGCTGGACCGGATTCTGCTGAATGTCCGGCAACGTCTTGAACGCCGTGACGATGGTGAGCACGAAGGGCAGGATGAACACGAGAGCGAAGAACACGAGAGCCGCGTAACCCAAGAAACGTTTCACGGATGCCTTCGTGGTCTTGTCGCGTGCCATCGTGGCCGTCATCTCACAACTCCCCGCTCGACTTGATGATGCACCGCTGCAGGAAGGCGAAAATCATGATGATCCCGAACAGAAGGATCGCGATCGCCGCGCCCAGTCCGGCCTCGGAATTGCGGAAGGACTGGAAGTAGATCCAGAAGGCCGGCGTGATGGTGGTCTTTCGAGGGCCTCCGAAGTTGGTGGCGAATATCTGATCGAACACCTGCCAGGTGCCGATGAGGCCCAGCATGACCACGAAGTAGATCGTCGGGCGCATCATCGGGATGGTTACTCGCCAGAACATCTGAAATGGACCGGCACCGTCAACCGTCGCGGCTTCTTCGACCGATGGCGGGATGCTCTGAAGCCCTGCGAGGAAGATGAGCATCATCGTGCCGGTGGTGGTCCAGGTGACGAGCATCATGATGGCGAACATCGCCACGCTGGGGCCGGCGAACCACTCCCAAAGGCTGAGCCCCATGAATTCGACACTGGCGGCCCACACGGGTGGCTGATGCACTCCGATCACGCCGAGAGCGTTGTGGATCAGTCCGTTTGCGTTGTCGAGCCAGTTGATGTTGCCGAATGGCAGGACGGCATTGATCGCTCCTTGCGTTTGGAACATGAAGACGAAGATCAACGTCACCGCGATGGAACTCGTGATGGAGGGAAAGTAGTACGCGGTTCGGAAGAAGCCCTTCCCCTTCAGGGCGGTCTTGTTGAGGATGACGGCGATGACGAGTGCAATGGTCGTCTGCATTGGGACGACGCCGATCACGTAGTAGAAGTTGTTGCGAATCGACCGAGCGAAATCCGTCTGGCGGATGCCGGCTTCGAAGAGCAGCTTGCTGTAGTTCTCGAACCCGATGTAGGGAGTGTCGAACGGCGAAACGAAGCCGTTCCAGTCACGGAAGCTCACCCAGACCGTGAGGATGATCGGGACCGCCACGAACAAGATGAGACCGAACACGACAGGTCCGGTGAAGATCCAGCCGAGGAGGTTCTCGCTCTTCGAAGCAGACCGTGAGCGGGACCGCCTGCCGGCCAACAGGGAACGGCCTCGACGCGGCCTGCGGGTCTCGGTCGACCCTTCGTCCTTGACGGCCATCCCTCGTGCTCCTTCTGTGAAAACCCGAAGGGGGGTCGCCCTGTGGGCGACCCCCCTTCCTTCGGTCAGTGGAGAACGTCCTCCCCTGCCTGCGTGACCTTGGTGATGAGGTCGTCGACAGAAGCGCTCCCGTCAACGATTCCCTCTGCATTCTCGTTGAACACGCCGACCACGTCATTGAAGCCGGGAACGAAGCCCCAGCGATGTGCGTACGCGGAACCGGCAACGAACGCATTCAGGTCGGGATGCGAAGCGATCCAGTCGGCGGACACCGACTTGCGGGCCGGCATCACGTTGAACGCATTCGTCCATGCAAGCGATCCCTTTGCATTGGTCAAGTATTCGACGAACGCCCACGAGGCATCGGGGTTCTTGGCACCTTCGGCAACACCGTAACAAACTGTGAATGCGAACGTGCCCATTCCCGCAGGGCCGGCAGGGAGCTCCGCAACGGCGAAGTTCTTGTCCGGGAAGGCGTCTTGCAGGTATCCGACGATCCAGTTGCCCTCGATCGTCATGGCTGCCTTGCCTTGCCCAAAGGCCTCACCGGCCCATCCGGCATCGACGGCCTGGGGCTTGATGAAGGACCCGGCGGCATACTGGTCGGCGACGAACTGGAGCGCAGTGCGCGCCGCATCGTTGTCCAGTGTGATCTTCGTCACGGCGTCGTCGGTGAGAGCCACTCCGGCCTGGAACAAGAACACGCCCCAGCGCGGGTACTCGACCCCCATGGTGAGTCCGGCCTGCGCATCGCCGGCGGCTATCGCTGCGACGTCACCGGTGGTGAGTGTGGCTGCCGCAGCCTCGAGTTCGTCCCACGTGGTCGGCACGTCGACACCGGCTGCTGCCAGCACGTCAGGGTCGTACACGAGGGCGAGGGTCGAGAAGTCCTTCGGTGGGCAATACCACGTACCGTTGAACGTGAATGCGTTACGCAACGACGGGTAGATGTCGTCCGGATCGCTCAACGCTCCATCCGGCACAGGAGCCAACACACCGGCATCGGCAAGGTCCGGCAGCTTGAAGCTGTCCACGTAGAAGACATCGGGTGGAGCGCCCGAGGCCAACGCTGCCTGAAGTGCGACATCGAACTCCGCCTGCGCCTGGAACTCGGCGTTCGCTCCGGTGTCAGCCGAGAACTGGGCGACGAGGTCCGACAGCGCGGAGTTCTCCGCATCAGACGATGACCATCCCCATAGGGTGAGATCAACACCCTCGAGGGAAGGTTTCGGCGTTGCCTCCGTAGTCGAAGAAGCTCCAGACCCGGCGGCAGTCGTCGTCGTCGCCTGCGTAGTCGAAGAAGCTCCAGACCCGGTGGCAGTCGTGGTCGTCGCCTCGCTTCCGCTAGTGCTGCTGCACGCCGCGGCTGTCAGGGCCAAGACGAGCAGGAACATGATCCATTTGGATCGTTTCATGCCATTTCTCCTCTCCTTTTCCACCTCGGTGGCTTCCACCTTGGCGGCGGGTTACTCCGGCCGAGAACCCTGTGTGAGCAATCGCTCGTGACGCACGTTGTGATGTATGAACGAGAAACCCAGTGAATCCCAGTGATCAGGCAGTCGGGCGGATGTCATAGGCGTGTCGCCATCGAGACACAACCCACCGAACCCGAACAGGGCGGCTTGGAGAACTCCACCCTGTGTCGCGGCATGGATGCCCTGAGCGCCATGGACCATCGCATCGTCGTGATCGATCGCGACCGCCCGGACGAAGTAGTCATATGCAGTCCCGGGACGACCGATCCGAGATGCCACCAACGAGTGCATGGCCAGGCTGAGCGACGATCCGTGATCAGTGATCGGCGCGTAGAAGTCGAAGGCGGCCGCGAGAGCACCGGGAACGGTGCCGTGCTCGTCGAGAAGTGCGAGTGCCATGAGCACGTCGGCCTGCTTGACCAACTGGATCTCCTGCGCACGCTTGTCGCCGAACAGTTCGTACAGGGACTGGCGGCTCGGATGAAAGGCCGCGACGTCCACGACGTCCAGGTTGAAGAAACCCTCGTGCTCCTCCCATACGCCCGCATCGTCTCTTCGAAGCACGAGGAGGTCCGCCAGATCTCCGTATCGGGCCAGGTCCTCGCCTTCGATCGACAGAGCCTGGAGCAGCGTCCGCAACTTCGCGGGATCCGCGTCATCGAGCCAGGCGGCTGTGGCGGGCGTCTGCCGAAGCTGCCATGCCGCCATTGCGTTCGTGAAGAAGGAGTCGTTGACGTGCTCGTGATACTCGTTGGGACCGATCACGTTGCGGATATGGGCGCCGTCCGATCCGATCTCGAGTCGACTGGCCCAGTATTTGGCGCCGTCGAGGATCATCTCGGTGCCGTACTGCACCATGAACGCGTCGTCACCCGACCACCGGTGATAGTGATTGGCAGCCCATGCAACGCAGGCGGTGATGTGCTCCTCGAGCTCGCCGGTCCAGATGCGAATCCGTTCCCCATCCTCCTTTCGACCCCACTCAGGAGTGACTTCGTCGCCGGTGCCTGCGGCTTCCCACGCATAGAACGCTCCCTGGCGTCCCAATCGGGCTGCCTTCTGCCGGGCGCTCGTGAGGCCTCTGTGCCGGTAGCGCAGATGTGTGGCCGCCAGATCGGGTTGAGCGATCGTGAGGTAGGGCACGACGTATATGTCTGTATCCCAGAACACATGATGGCGATAGCCGTATCCCGAAAGCAGCCGGGCGCCGATACTGCCCCGAGTGTCTTTTGGTGGCGCGGCCGCGATCAGATGGAATGCAGCGAATCGAAGTGCGCGTTCGGCTTGGGGGTCGCCTCCGACGTCGATCCGGCTGCTCTCCCAGCGTCGCGACCAGTGGGGGGTCGAGGCCGCGACCACGGCGTCGAAGCCGGTACCGGGCGCCGCCACCCTGCCGTCCGGTCGGCCCGGGGCTGCGTAGCGGGCCATCTTCGTGAGCGTGCGGGAGCCGCCCGGCTTCAGCGTGAAGGTCCCCCGTAATCTGGGATGGGAAGCGTCACCCAACAGGCCGAGACCATCCAGGCCGGTCAGTCGGCATTGCACGGTGAGGTCATGTGCACCGTCGACACTTCGAGCTGACAGCGACAGCGATTCGGTGTCGATCCGATCCCAACCGGTCGCATCCCAGAGTGCTCCGAAGGGGCCGGTCACCGAGGCATCGATTCCCGACTCGATGGTGATCGTCACCGGTTCCGTCAGTGCCGTGAAGGTCGCGTCGAGCGCCACGAGGCCCGGATCGTCCATGGAGGCGGTGCGGCGGAAGACGACTTTCACGACTCCGGTGTCGGCGCCTTTCCAGACCACCGTGCGGGTCACCACCCCGGTCCGCATGTCGAGGCGCCGTTCGAACCCGG
Organism: bacterium BMS3Abin02; assembly: GCA_002897675.1. Taxonomy (NCBI): domain Bacteria; species bacterium BMS3Abin02. Next base: position 28,014 of record BDSU01000026.1, read on the forward strand.
CGGGAGGACGTCGGTCGAGCCGGAACGGCTCGCCATCGATCGTGATGATGATCCCGGTCCAATCGGGCACGGCCCCGAGCACCGGCAGGTCCCCTGGAGGAGTCACGAACAGACCATGAATGAACGTCGCAGGCTCCTGTCCTTCGAACCCTTCTTCGAAGGTGCCGACCGTGCCGAGGTACCCGTTGCCGACGGTGAAGAGGGAGGCTCTCCAGGGCACCATCTCGGGCACGAGGCGATCGTCGACGTACTCCCACGTGGACGAGCGGTGGTGCAGCATCAACGATCCGACTGCATGGCCGGATTGGTGCTGGCACGTACGATGAGTTCAGGTACCAAGGTTCCCGAGCGACGTGACGCGTCGGCAGCCTTGTCGAGACACTCGACCAGCATCTCGATGACCAGTACACCGACTGATTCCATCGGCTGGCGGATGCTGCTGAGTGGTGGAGCGGAAAAGGCCGCACTCGGGATGTCGTCGAAGCCGACCACCGCCACATCGCCACCGACCTCCAGACCGGCGTCGCGGATCGCGCTCATCGCGCCGAGCGCGAGGGCGTCCTGGACCGCAACCACCGCAGTCGGAGGTTTGTCGAGGCGCAGGAGTTGCTCCATCGCTTCGGTGCCTGGTGCAACTCCGTTCTCGGCGCGCACGGTGAGTTCGTCACGGGCAGCGATCCCCGCGTCTTTCAGACCAAGGTGGTATCCGGCTGCTCGTTCGTCACCGGTGATGGATCCTTCGGGCCACCCGATCAGGGCGATGTCGTGATGGCCCGTCTCAACGAGGTGAGCCACCGCCTGTCGCACGCCCGCGCGCCCATCCACGTCGACCCACGGGTGCTCGTCGGGAAAGTCGGTGCGGCCGAACGTAACGAAGGGAAACGTGACGTCGAGGAGATATGTGATCCGGTCGTCGTTGCGGCCGGTGCCCGATATCACGAAGCCGTCGACGGCACCGCGGCGAATCATCTCCCGGTAGGCGTCGACCTGGGTCTGGCCGGGTCTGGGCGCGAACAGCACGATGTCCAGATCCGCTTTTCCGGCCCGCTCGACCATACGGTGGAGAAAGACGTCCAGAGCGAACCCGTCGGTCACTCCAGGTATCTCGTATCCGATCGAGAACGTGCGCTGCTGCTGGAGGGCCCTGGCGGCACGGCTGGGTTCATATCCGAGCTGCGCGATCACGGCGGTAACGCGTTCACGTGTGTCTGGGGCCACTACATCCGGAGAATTCAACACATTGGAGACTGTGGCGGCGGACACTCCGGCTGCCCTGCCGACGTCCTTGATCGTGACCCGCATGTGTCCCCTAAAACGTTTCAAGCGATACTTGAAACGTTTTTAGTCGACAATCGTCACGGTGTCAAACAAGTTCTTCGGAAATGAGCGGCGTCTGGTGATCGATGGGATGTGACAGGGACCCTGCCAATCCGGCCGCGTACCACGTCTTCACAACGGAGAGCGTCTGTCTGTGGGAACGAGCCTCGTCCACGTGGGTGAGCTGCTCGTGGGGCCGCTGTTGTCAACGTTTCGGGTGTTGACGCCGGTGGTCTGGACGCGCCGTCGCGGATCCATGTCGAGAGCCGAGGCTGGTGGCCATGCCACCCAGTGGTGTATGAGTGATACCGCGGCGGTCTCGCAGTCTGCTTTTCAGCCGATTGCCGGTTCGAGTTGGGGTCACCTCCTCGGGGAGCTCGTCTGGCTTGTTGTCGATGGGCCGGATGCGGGCTTGGGTGAGCGTGCCGAGGCGCATGTGTCTGCGGGCGATGGCCCATTCGTCGTGTTGTTCGGCGAGGAGGGCTCCGACGAGGCGGATGATCGAGGGCCGGATGGGTTGAGTTCCAGCGTCGCCAACGCACCGCATTTCAACATCCGGTTCGAACTCTCACTGCTGGAACTCAAGGTTTTGTCATGTCGAGCAACGGACTCGGCGTCGAGAGGGAGACTCACGGCTGACCATCGGAGTTCAGGTCTATGATTCGGAACGTGACATTGAGGATGGCGTCGGTGCAGGGGGAAGACGAGAGCCATTTGACACGTCGGCTCGGGGTGGTGTTGTTCGCTCTCGGAATCGGCGTTGCGGCGGCGACGTTGCTTGGCCCGCTCGTGTTCGACCTGATCCGTTATCACGTGGTCGATGAGGTTCTCAACCAGGTAGTCGGCAGCGACGCCATCGGGCTCCTCCTGGTGGTACCGGCGGCGCTGGCGGCCGGAATGCTCACCCTGCGGGGCCATCCCGCCGGCCCGGTCATGGCTCTTGCCCCCGCCGGCTATGCCGTCTACGTCTACACGCAGCTCGCCATTGGTGGAGAGTTCGCATCCCAGCCGGGAAACAGCGAACGGTTCTTCCCTCTCTTCCTCGCCATCTTCCTTCTCGGGGGAGCGGCAATCGTCATGGCCTGGAAGACGGTCGACGATCGGCAACTGCCCGAGCCGTCCGCTGGAATGCGACGGACGGCGTCGACGGTGCTGTTCCTCCTGGCGACATTCATGACGCTCGGCTTGCACCTCCCTGGCCTGGTCGACGTGATCGGCGGTAAGCCCTACGGCATCGAATACACGCAGAGCCCGGCCGTGTTCTGGATCGTCAAGTTGATGGACCTCGGCATCGTCGTACCTGTCGCACTCATCACCGGCATCGGCGTACTGCGCGGAGTCACATGGGCGAACAAGCTCATGTACGCGGTGATCGGATGGGGCGCGCTTCTCGGCACCGCTGTTGCCGGTATGGGAGTGGTCATGGTCGTCAACGGTGATCCAGCCGCATCATTGGTAGGTACGGCCGTGTTCATCGGTTTCAGCCTTGCACTCCTGGCTCTTGCCGTGTGGCTGTTCATGCCCTTGTTCGCCGTGCCTGAAACAACCATCTCAGAGGAGCGACCGGGCTCTTCGGAGGTGCCATGACTGAGCGAACGGCCGCGACCCGGGTGTGATGACCCCCTCTGTGTCAACCTTTGGTGAGACAGGTCGTGGATGTGAATTACTGTCTTGGGAGGGCGACGAGAGGAGAGATGCTGGATGTCTGTTGCTGCAGAGGATCGGCCGGTTGGCCCTGTGGGCCGGGTGGCCGATCCGGATCCTGAGGTTGTGGAGCGGGCGAAGCGCCGGTCGTATTCGGCGAGGTACAAGTTGGAGATCCTCGCCGAGTATGAGGGTTTGGATCGTGACGCCAAGGGTGCCCTGTTGCGCAGGGAGGGTTTGTATACGTCGTTGATCTCGGAGTGGCGTAAGCAACGCGACCGGGGGGCGCTCGCGGCGTTGGCTGCGAAACCGGGACGGGTACCGGTCGGTCCGGTCGAGCGGGAGAACGTCCGGTTGCGCCGTCGTGTCGGGCGGCTCGAGGAAGAGTTGGGGACGGCCCGTCGGGTGATCGAGGTGCAGGGAGGGCTCTCAGCGCTGTTGGGCGAGCTCGCCACCGACAGCGCTCACAAGATTGGCGGCGAGGCGAAGTGATCGACGACGCGATCGGCGAGTTGGCCCCGATGGTGGGTGTCAGCGCGGCGTGTGTGGCGCTGGGGCGTCCCCGAGCTACCCATTATCGCCGGCATCGCAAAAGCCCCCTGCCTGCGAAACGCGAACGGGTTGCGGCACCACAGTCTCGGGCACTTGACGATGTTGAACGCAAAGAGATACTGCGGGTCCTTCACGAACCCGACCATGTCGACGAGGCGCCGGGCGTTGCAGGCTCTGGTGCTCCGATCCCGAGCGTGATGTTTCCCATGAGCGGCACTACAGGGAACAGTTCGAGCAAACGTGCTCCTGCCACGTGGAGCGAGCGGAATTGGTGGGCCGGGGACATTCGCCATGTGGACATTTCCCGTGCGCCGGCGTGCGACAAGACGGAGCGCGACGCGCTGGACGAGGGCGGATCTCGAGAGCCCGGCTTCCATCCATGGCAGGGACTTTCGTTTTCGCATTGCAGTCTCGGCCGCGATCAGGTCAGCCTTCGAACGGGTTCGGGTTCACCGACAGGAGGGCTCCGGCTGGTGACATGGCGGCGTCGACGGGTCCTGAAAGAGCGGTCAGGCCATCCGACCCCATGATCGCGATACGTGGGAGCAGGCCGGCTCTGACGGCGGCGAAGACCGTTCATACCCTCGTCTGGTCCAGTGTCGAGGCGGCAGTCGGTTACCTGCTCGTCGGCTGACAGGGTGCGGTGGCGACCATGGCGGTGAGTTTTGTTCGAGTGATCCCCCGATGAGGTCACAGGTCCAGCTGCCGTCGTCGGTTCGCCAGGCATGAAACCCGCCCGTGCTACCTTTTGGGCATGGTCGTGCGTGTCGAGGATACTGGTGGACTGGGGCCCGTCGAGGTGGAGATCGCCGCCGGCGGGGGACCGGTCACGCCGGCGAGCCGGGTGATGGTACGGGCCGTTGGTCGCTGTCGCGGGCTCCTTTCCGGCGTCGGCATCGACTGGGGCACCGGTACCGGACTCCTCTCGATCGCCGCGGCTCGCATCCCGGCGGTGACCTCCATCGTCGCCATCGAACGGGATCCCGAGGCGGTGGCGAACGCCCGTCGGAACGTCGATCGCAACGGTGTCGCCAACCGGGTCGTCGTCGTCCAGGCCGACCTCTTTACCGCCTACGATCCCGACGACCGGGATCTCCTCGAACGGCTCATCGGCCGCGTCGACTTCCTCATCGCCAACCCGCCGGCCTCCGATGACGGGGACGGGCTGGAGTGGCGCCGCCGGGTCCTCGACGGCGCCCGGCCGCTCCTCGAGCCCGGTGCCGTCATCCTCCTTCAGGTGTCGTCTCACTACGGAGACGAGCGGATCCGGGGCCTCGCCGACGTCGGTGGCTACCGGTTCGTCGAGACGGTGGAGCGTTCTCCGCGAACACCGTTCGACCTCTCTCGCGACGATCTGCGTCGGGCTCTCGACGTCTACGTCGCCGAAGAGCGCCGAGGCGGCCGACCGTACCGGTTCTATCTCGCCGATGGGTCCGTCGTCGATGCCCGGCAAGTCGCCGCCGGGGCGGGCCCTCCACTCACGAGCTGGCAGGCCCACCGTTTCGAACGTACCGACTGAAGGCCGTCGCGACCTGACGTCTCTGCCGGAACAGGTGGCCGCCAGGAGCCGATATCGCGCCGGACCACGAGCCGGGATGATTCCGCTCGCAAGTCGGCTGCTTCGGTGGCGCTTCGCGCGTATCTTCTCCGGCTCCGGCATCGCAGTCACCGGACAAAGCGCCGTGCCGGATGTGACCGGGTCGCCGTCGCGAGGCTCGATGCCGCCGGGCACCCCGTCAGACGATTACGTCTCCCACTGCTCGACGGGGGCTTGGGCGGGCCTCACGGTTGGAGTATCCGACACGAAACGCGACCAGGGGCTGTAGCGCGTCGCCTCCCGAGAGTTCTTCGAGGGCATCGCCGAAGGTGGGGGAGAGGCCAAGCTGAAGTTCGCGGTCGGCGCGTTCGGTGATCTGGTTCATGTGTTGGAGAGCGATGCCGTTCGCGGTGGCGGCGAGGTGGATGCGTTGAAGGGTGCGACCGCCGATCAGCCGCGACTCGGCCGCGGCACTGTCGGGTACCAGGACGATCCCGTAGGCGGCAGCGGTGGCAACCTGAGTGTCGCGCAGCGCCATGAGCCAGTAGTTGTCGTTTCGCTCTCGCGAGCCGGCGGGAAGCATCTTGGCGATGGCCGTTCGCAGGATGGACATTCCTTGGGCATCGAGGGTGATGCCATCTCGCCGAGCCTGGATCTCGTCCCATGAGTGCCGGAACCATTCGGCGGAGGCTGCGGACTGCTCCGGGTCGGCGATGAGCGTCTCGGTGGCCGCCACGAGGAGCTCTCCGTAGCGGTCGGCATCGGAGCCCATCAGCCATCGGACCTTCACACCGTCGAGTTCGCCGAGGCCGGCGATGTCTTCGAGCAGCCCAGGATCGATTCTTGTACTCGTGTATCCGGATCGGTTGGTGTGACGGTCCGGGATCATTCGGTAGAGATCGGATCGGTCGGCAGGCGCCGCCACGAGCGTGATGCGGGCAGCCCAATCAGGTTGAGATCGATCGGGTTGGTAGGTGAGCTGTGGTGCGAAGCCTTCGGCCCGGGCGGTCAACGCCAGGTTCTCGATCGCACAGCCCAGGCTCACGACCGATTCCCGGGTGAGAGGGTCGATGGCGCCGAGCAACCGAGAGCGATCGGCGATGACGTCGATCCGGTCTGGCTGTACATCAAAAGACCAGGGTTGGCTGTTGTGGGCGTTGGCAGCCAGGATGGCTCCGGCGACGAGAGCTTCGAGTCCGCTGCGATCGGCGAAATCGGCCCACGGCGCATATGCCGTTCCCGTGCCGGTGGCGAACACACCCTGATCGACGGCTCGGTATCCGAGTGTGGCCGCTCCCAGCGCCGCGCCGGTACCACCCACCCGAGCCAGGAACGCTCTGCGGGGCATCCCGGGACGCTCCTCGTCGGTGTCGCCGAAATCCGGCGGGGCGCCGTTGGGCTCGGCGTCGAACGGTGTCACGGGTTTGGTCCTTCCTGGCTGTGGTCGGCGAAGAACTCGTCGCTCAGATGCGGATCCAACACGGCGACGATGACCCGGATACCACGGCGAACCTGTGCGGGATCGCTTGGGTCACCGACGATCTCCAGGTGCCCCATCCAATGCTCGCCGATGATCCAGAGACCCTCGAGGAGTCCCGTGAACCACGACTCGATCGACGAACGGATCACCCCTGCAGCGGCGAGCGATTCGGCGAACACGGTGAACTCTTCGAGGCGTTGCCGGTACACGGCACGGTACCGATCTCGCAGCTGCGGATCTCGGGTCAACAAAGCGAGGAGTTCCCGCTGGAAGAACCGGTAGCGCCAGTGCAGTTCGAACGTTCGCTCGAGGGTCCGGGCGAGATCACTCGCCGTGGGAGCCCGTCCTGGTGGGAGCTGCCACACCGTGTCCCAATCGCCGACCATGCGGTCGAAGACGGCGCGGACGATCTCTTCTTTGTTGCGGTAGTGGTAGTAGAGATTGCCGGGGCTGATTCCGATTTCCCGGGCGATGTGATTCGTTGAGACAGCGGCCACCGTGTCCTTGTTGAACAGATCGAGCGCCGCCTCGACGATCGCATCTCGTGTGTTGCGTGTCCCCATAGAGCAGTTCCTCTACGCACTGCGGCTGCGAACGGTCAGGGGCGCGTCGGCGTCGATGACGGTTCTTCTCGGGGAAGACCCCCTGCACGATCACGTGTTGTCGCGCATCTGTAGGCTCGACGGTGTGCCGAAGGGAACGGAAACGCCATGGGACTCGTGATGCTTCTTGCGACGGCGACCCTGATCGTGCTGCTCGGCTGGTGGATCAGGCGACGCGGCCGCGACGTGGATGACTACTTCGTGCGCGATTTCAGGGATCCACCGGTGTTCGATGCGGTCGACCGGCTCGGCGGTGGCAAGCTGTAGCAGTCGTGGCCGTACGACTCGTGGCCTTGCTGCCGGCAGCGGAGATCGCAGCGCCGCCGAGCTCATCTACCACGAAGCCGGCAGACGATGACATCGACCCTGCTCGTCCGACAGTGGCCGAGCAGGAGGCTCAGTCGTGCCGGTGTTTGGGCCGGGCGAGACGGACGGTGAGGTCCCGGCCGCCCAGTGTCGACCCGTGCAGCGCTTCGATCGCGGTCCGGGCGGCCGGCTGGGGCATGTCGACGAAGCCGAACCCTTTGGAGCGTCCTGTCCGCCGGTCGGTGATGATGGTGGTTTGGCGGACCTCGCCGTAGCGTGCGAACAGCGTCTGCACGTCGTCGACGGTGGCTCCCCACGGCAGGTTTGCGACGTAGACACTCTGCCCGCCGTCGCCCGTATGATGCGGTCGTGCTTGCGAACGTGCAGCCGGCCGCACGATTGGAGCTTTTCGCCTTGGCCGCTCGGGGGCAGGCTCACCGATCCGGTGCCCACCGTGGTGGAGTGCGTCGAGTCGAGGCGCCTCGATGGGTGCTTGCAGGTCGAGATCTCGTTGCATGCGGCGAACGTTTCGCTGCTGGTCGCCGGTCACGAGGCTGATCACCGTTCCGGTGGCGCCGGCTCGGGCTGTGCGTCCCGAGCGATGCAGGTAGTCCTTGGCGTCACCGGGCGGATCGAAGTGGATCACGGATGCGACCGCGTCGATGTGGATGCCTCTTGCGGCGACGTCGGTGGCGATCAGCGCCTGGGCGCGACCGGACGAGAACGCCTGGAGGGCCCTGGTCCGCTGGTTCTGGGAGCGTCCACCGTGCATGGCGACCGCACTGACCCCCAGCTTGGTGAGCTGCTTGACGAGCCGGTCGGCGCCGTGACGGGTACGGGTGAAAACGATGGAGCGGCCTGCCGCATCGACCAGGTCCGCAGTGTGTTGCACTCGATCGTGGTGTTGCACAAGCCAGAAGTGGTGCCGGGCGTCGACCGTTTCGGGTTCCACCGTCCCCGCCTCGTGACGGACAGGATCCCGCTGGTAGTCGCGACTCAGCACCGCCACATCCCCATCGAGTGTCGCCGAGAACAACAGGGTCTGTCGATGCCGCGACGTCTGATCGAGAATACGTCGCACGGCAGGGAAGAACCCCATGTCGGCCATTCGGTCCGCCTCGTCGACCACGACGATATCGACCTGGCGCAGGTTCACGGATCCTTGTTCGATGAGGTCCTCGAGTCTTCCGGGGGTGGCCACCAGAACGTCGACACCGCGGCGCAACGCGCCCTTCTGGGGACCGTATCCCACACCCCCGTATATGGCGAACACACGACGGTCGACGGCCTGGGCGAGTGGGGCCAGCTCGCGTTTGATCTGCTCGGCGAGTTCTCGCGTGGGAGCCAGGATCAGCGATCGGGGCCGGTGCGCGTTTGCCCGACCGACCTTGGTGAGCAGAGGAAGGCCGAAAGCGAGGGTCTTGCCGGAGCCGGTCGGTGCCCTGCCGGACACGTCCCTGCCGGCGAGGACGTCGGGGATGGTGACTGATTGAACGGGGAAAGGCTCGACGATGTCGTGCTTGGCGAGTGCGCGAACGAGCGGGTCGGGCAGCCCAAGGTGGGCGAACGTGGTTGTCATGATGACTCCTGGTCCCGGATGGGGAAGATAGGTGAATGTGCCGGTCTCTCGCTCGACCGCGCGGCGCCCATCGCCTACAGGATCGAAAGTCGGCCGAAGAGGCAGTCCAACCGGATGAGAACCAAGCCGTGTAATCACCGGGGAAGCGACTGTACGCTGGCCTCCACCCGGTGCGGCCTGTGCAACGATAGCAGAGATGCGGGGTTGCACGGCCGCGTATCGTGTTCGGGGCCGAACGAGGGTTCGGTGAACCGTACGTGCAAGCGGCGACAACCGAGCTATTCGAGGGATCGAAGCAGATCGACCATGTGATCAACGTCGCCGGCCCGTGCTCACCGATCGGAGACAGCCAGGCGTCGACCAACGCCGAGAGCGCAGGAAAGACCGCCTCTGTCCGGCTCGTCCCGGAGGCCGGAACCACCACCGACGACGGTGCCGGGATTGCTCGAAGATGCAGCGGCCGACGGGCGTTGCCACCGAGGCCCGGGGAAATCTGGCATGAACGCGATGGTCGCCTCCGTGGAGAGGCGACCATCGGCTTCTCGAGCGGTTTAACGTCCTGCTCAGGACCCGGTTCTGCAGCCGTCCGAACAGTGGGCTACGCGAGGTACCGTGAAACGCTTCATGCGGTCTCTCCTTTCTTGGTCATCATCATTGATTATTCCACATTATAGGCGTCATGCAGCACAACAGGACAGGTTCTTGACGTCCTTGTCGAAGGTCTGGGCGGCGAGTTTGAGCGCCTCGGCCATCGTCAGGTACGGGTGGAACATCCCGGTGATCTCGTCGATCGTTGCGTGGTAGTGCATCGCCACGACTGCCGCCTGGATGACATCACCGGCTCCCTCGGCCAGCATGTGTGCGCCCAGCAGCTCTCCGGTCGATTCATCGGCGACGAGCTTGACCACTCCGGCGGTGTCGCGGTTCACCAGCGCCCGCGGCACGGAATCGAGGGGAAGGATCGACGTCACAACCGGGCGCCCGGTTTCCCGTGCCGCCTCTTCGGTGAGACCGACCGAGGCAATCGGGGGGCTGGTGAACGTGACTCGCGGCATCGTTCGGAGGTCGATCGCGCGTCCTGCTCCGCGCAGAGCGTTCTCTGCAGCGATATTGCCGGAGGCAGCGGCGACGTACACGAACTGTGGGGTGGTGGTGACATCGCCGGCCGCCCAGACTGCCGGGTTCGACGTGGCGAGACCCTCATCGACGATCACTGCGCCGAGGTGGTCGGTGTCAACGCCGGCGAGGTCGAGCCCCAGGTTCGCCGTATTGGCCCGGCGGCCGGTGGCGATCAGGAGCCGGTCGGCTTCCAGACGCTTGCCGGCGCTGCCGGTCTCGATTTCGAGCCACACCCGCTCTCCGTCCCTGCCGGTGCGACGGGCCATGGCCTTTTCATACACCTGTCCGCCATCGCTGAAGAGGTGCTCGCGTAGCAGGTCCGAGATCTCGGGCTCTTCGAACGGGGCGATCCGGTCCAGCGCTTCGACCCAGGTGACCTTCGACCCCAGATGCGCGAAGAATTGCCCGAGTTCGAGACCGATGGCATTGGCACCCACGACGATCAGTTCCTCCGGCAGTTCCGTCAGCTCGAGAGCGGTCGTCGACGTCAGATAGTCCGTGTCGTCGAGACCTTCGATCGGTGGCACCCACGGGGAGGCTCCGGTCGCGATGAGATAGCGACTGGCTGTGATCGATCGTCCGCCTATCTCGACGGCATTCGGGCCGGTGAAGCGGGCCGTTCCCCGGATCAGCTCGATGCCGTAGACGTCGAGCAGGTTGACGTACTTTTCCTGTCGAAGGGCTCCGACGAGTTCGTCCTTGGATGCGACGAGGACGCCCAGATCGAGGTCCCCGGCGGACGTGTCGACTCCCGCGAACGGGGAGTGGCCGGCCTGGTGATAGAGCTCCGCAGGTCGAAGCAACGCCTTGGACGGCACGCAACCGATGTTCACGCACGTGCCGCCGATGGTGCCCTTCTCAACGATGCCGACGGACGCTCCGAGGTCCCTCGCCTTGATCGCTGCGGCGAACGCCGCGGAGCCCGAGCCGATGATCAGCAGGTCGTAGTCGTCGTCGCCCGAGGTGGTGATGTCCGTCGGTTCGTCGTCGGACGTGGAGACGGAGACGATCTCGTAGTTGGTCCCCTCCAGCGCATCGGTCGCCTTTGTCAGATCGAACGAACCGGGATCGATTCCGGTGGCGAGCCCACGGTGCCAATCGACCTCGAGATCCGTCAGGCCGGCGGAGGCAAGTGCGTCCCCGACGTGGTGTTCACAGCTGTCGCAGGTCATTCCCTTGAGGTCCAGGGTGATCTTGGTGCTCATCGTCGTCTCCGCTGTCGGTGGTGGGACAGGGTACTCACGTATGGTGTTAATGCAATCAGTCCAGGTTCATGGATTGCCCATTCATGACAATCCGGCACGACCCGATGTCGCCGCTGGTCGTGTCGAGGAATCCGCTGCCCAGATCGAGCAGCGCGACGACCCGGGCGTTTGCGATCCGGTATTTGACGACACGGCCATGACGCTCGCTTTCGAGGTATCCGCACCACTCGAGGCACGCCAGATGTTGTGAGACGCGTCCCTGGGAGAGGCCGACCTCTTCGACGATCTCTTTTTGATTCCGAGGGCCTTCGAGGAGCAGTCGAAGAATCCGGATCCGGGTTGCGTCGCCGAGCCCTCGGAAGATACGGGCGATGAGTTCCTCATCGGGGAGCGGAACCGGGGTCGCTTCGATGATGGCTGGTCGTCCCATGACGTCTCCGATCGGTGTTGCCGGCGAGATATCGACGATAGTGCATACGTTGTTGGGAGAACAGGCTCAAACGACCGTGCTGCCGGTGACGGCGTACGTGCCCGGTCCACATCGTGGGCATGCGATCTGCTGGGCGAGGGCTGACCGTAGTCGTCGGCGGGCACGATGAAGCCTCGCTTTTACTGCGTCTTCAGTGATCCCGAGCTGCGTCGCGGTCTCGGTGGTCGAGAGGCCCTGGTCGAGACGAAGAACGACGACGCCGGCCTGTCCCTCGGGCAGTTCATGGATGGCCAAGGAGGTCCGACATGCCAGTATCGAAGTATCGAAGGCATCTGCTGGACGGCTCGTGCCGGGGATGCTGTCGAGGACGACGTCGGATGAATAGGCCGGAGGCTTCCTTCTGCGCCTGATGTCGAGGCAGGTATTGCGTGCCACCGCGAAGATCCATGTACCGATTGCAGAGTCGCCTCGGAATCGAGGGAGGCCTTTGAGGATGCGTTCTTTGATCTCCTGGGTGGCGTCCTCGACCTCTCCGGGCGCCAGCATTCGGTGTGCACAACCGAACAGCCGGCCCTCGTAGCGGTCGAACAGCTCGCCGAGCCACTGCGGATCGTCGTAGAGCGCTGTCGCCATGAGTTCCTCATCCGTGAGTGTGGTCCAGTTCGGTCTGGGGGTTCTCATCATTGCGATCTTTGGCCCTGGTTTCTCGCCGTTGTGTCACTCGTATTGTAGTGAGCAAATGTTATATTGTCGGAGCTCGATGAGATACGGAGGTCGTTCCGGTGACGAACACGTCCTCGTCCCGGCTGCGTTCAAGGCGGGACGCGGCGACGAGAGCCGGCGGTGTCGGCGGGGCGATCGCTTTGGCGTTGTGCTGTGGGGGTGCTCTGGCGGCCGCAGCATTGGGACTCGGAACGGTCGCTGCGTTTCTCATCGATCCCTGGTTCATCATTCCTGTGGTCCTCTTGGCCGCAGGGATCTCCTACCGACGTTCGGCGAGACGGAAGCCAACGTGTGAAGTTCGACCGACTGCTCAGGAAAGGAAGCGACGATGAGTTCAAAGCAGAAGGTTCGGCGGCCACGCCGTCGCGCCGAACGAGCCGGCAGCGGTAGTGGAGCGAATCGGAGATGGTGGAAAGTCGGCGGTATCGGTGTCGTCGTGCTCGTAGTGGTGTTTGTGGCGTTCGCGTTGTCCCGGAGTCCGCAGGCGTCGACAGGGACGGGTGCGCAGGCGTCGACGGGGACGGGTGCGCAGGCGTCGACAGGGACGGCTCCGCAGGCGTCGACAGGGCCGAGTGCGGCGGCCGACGTGGTGTTGCAGGACTTCGATGGCAACCCTGTGACCATATCGAGTCTGGAGGGCCGGCCTCTCGTCATCAATTTCTGGGCCTCTTGGTGTCCGGCCTGCTTCTCTGAGATGCCGAGTCTCGAGAAGGTGTACCAGACCCACCGCGATTCGGTCCAGTTCCTCGGCATCAATCTTGGCAAGGACATCGAAGCGGCCCTGAGCGTCGTCGAGCAGACCGGTGTCACCTATCCACTGGCGAGGGATCCACAAGGTGAAACGTTTGCCGCGTTCGCAGGCTATGGGATGCCGACAACGGTCTTCCTGGATCGTGACGGGCGCGTGATCGAGCTCTACACCGGTGAGCTCACTGTCGATGAACTCGAAACCCGGATCGTCAAGTACTTCGAGAGCTGATGATCCTCACCACAGCACTTCTGTTCGCGTTTGTTGCCGGCATGGTCGCCACGGTCAACCCGTGCGGATTCGCGATGCTGCCCGCGTACGTGTCCATGTTCCTCGGTGGCAACGAAGGCGACGACGCTTCTCCCGGCGTTGTCACGGGACTGCGAGTCGGCGTTTCGGTCACCATCGGCTTCTTGGTGTTGTTCAGTGCCGTCGGCCTTCTCGTATCGCTTGGTCTCCAGTGGATGCTCAACTTCGTGCCGTGGGTTGCATTGGTGATCGGCGCACTGCTTCTCGGGCTCGGCGTCGCGGTGATAAGGGGGTATCACCTCACCGCTCGAGTCATCAGCATGAAGAAGAAGAAAGGGCGATCGTTCCTGGCCATGACAGGATTCGGTGTTGCATTTGGAACGGCGTCGATCTCGTGCACGCTTCCGATCTTCCTTGCAGTCGTCGGCCTTTCGGCGAGAACTTCGAATCTGGTCTACGGTTGGTCGGTGTTCGTTGCCTACGCCGTGGGCATGGGTGTCGTGCTGGCAGCCATCGCTGTGGCCCTCGCGACGTCCCGGCAGGTTCTCCTGACGCGTATGCGGAAGATCCTTCCGTACGTTGAACGAATCGGAGGATGGCTACTCGTCGCATCGGGTCTGTTCATCATGTACTACTGGGCGATCTCGCTGTTCGTCAAGCCCGGTCAGGATTCGATCCTCTACCGGCCGATCTTCTACGTGGGAGGAGCCTCGGCGTGGTTTGCGAACAGCATCGGGAATGCGCCGATACGCTGGGCCGGCGGCTTCGTCGCCGTGATCGTCGCGATCGGCGTCGCCGAGGCCATCCGCGTTCGGCGGCACCGTCGAGCCAAGGAGATCGCATCGTGACCGAATCCGCAGACGTCGACACGATCGTCATCGGCGGTGGAATGGCCGGTCTTCCTTTCGCGTTGCGCGCCGCTCGGCGGGGTTCGACGGTGCTCATCGAAGGTGACCTCCTCGGAGGTACCTGTCTGAACCGGGGATGTATCCCGACCAAGACGATGATCCACTCTGCCAAGGTCGCCCATGTGGCTCGGCGCGCCGGCGAATTCGGGATCGACGTGGGGTCCGTTTCTGTCGACCTGGGACGGATCGTCGACCGCAAGGATGCGATCGTCGAAGCAGTCAGGAATGGGTCGTATCGGGCGGCTGAGCGAGCGACGAATCTCACGCTTGTCGAGAACTGGGCCCGGTTCGTGGGGCCCCACGCCGTCGAAGCCGGGGGGGCCGTGTACCGGGCCGTCCGGATCGTGATCAACACGGGCGCTCGTCCAACCGTGCCTGATCTGCCGGGGATCGGCGAGGTGCCGATTCTCGACTCGACTTCCGCGTTGGATCTTCGTGAGGTGCCGGAACATCTGATCGTGATGGGCGGCGGCTATGTGGGCTGTGAGTTTGCCCAGATGTACCGCAGATTCGGATCACAAGTGACGGTTGTGCATCGGCGGTCCCGCCTGCTGCCGGCCGAGGATCCGGAAGCCTCCGAAGTCATCGAGCGTGTGTTCGCGCGTGAGGGCATCGAATTGCTGCTCGGTGAGGAACCCACCGCAGTTCGCGCGGCGAACGGTCGTATCGATCTGTCCGTCGGCGGACGTGATGTCGAGGCGTCGCATCTCCTCCTGGCGGTCGGGAGAACACCGAATACGTCACGGCTCGGCCTCGAGATACCGGGTGTGGCAGTCGATGAGAGGGGATTCATCGTTGCTTCCGAACGGTTCGAAACGTCGGCGGCCGGCATCCACGCAATCGGCGATGTGATCGGACCACCACTCTTCACGCACTCGGCGAGAGACGACGCAGCGCTCCTCGCACGACATCTGTTCAGGGGAGAGGACATCACGACGTCGACGCGGCTGGTCCCACATGCCGTGTTCACCGACCCCGAGGTTGCCACATTCGGGATGACCGCCGGCGAAGCCGAGACACGGTACGGCGAATCGGTAGTGGGGGTCGAGAACTTCCGTGGCGTGGCCAGAGCGAAGGCGATCGGTGAGACGGACGGGTTCGTCAAGATCGTCACCAGACCTGATCGAGTGATCGTCGGAGCCACGATCGTCGGACCCGATGCCGGAAACCTCATCCACGAACTCGTCGTCGCCGCGTACGCGGAACTCACCGTCGATCGGGTGCGCAATGCGATCCACATCCATCCCACCTTGGCGGAAGCGGTGAACGCCGCCGCCGGAGGGGTCCACCGGCCAACAACGGCGTGATGGCCGATCGGCGAACCCGCCACGGCAACCGGGTCCGGTGACTCGGATTCTTCCGGCAGGGAGACCAAGGCGTCTGGTGGGTCGGTGGGATTCGAGTGATCCGGTGACACCTTTGAGGGGCGGGATCGACTCAATGCACGAGCCGATCCTTTCGGAGGTATCCGTTGAACATGCCGGCGTCGGGAAGCTCCGCACTCGTTCTCACCGGCGGGGGCAACCGTGGTGCGATCCAGGCGGGGGCACTGTTGGCCCTGTTCGAGCAGGGATATCGGCCCGACCTCATCATCGGCGTCTCGGTGGGTGCAATCAATGGCGTGATGCTGTCCTTCTACCCGACCGCCGGCGGTGTGCAGCGGGTGCTCGAGATCTGGCGCGCCCTCGACGGGGCGCACCTGTTCGGAACAGTGTCACCGGTGTGGCGGGGCTTGGCCACCTTCCTCCTTCGTCGAACGGCCACCTACTCGAATCATGGTCTTCGCGATCTCCTCATCCGACATTTGCCGTCACACCGGTTTTCCGACACCGTCGTTCCCTTTGTCACCGTGGCCACGAATCTCGAGACGGGCAGGGCGGTGCACATCGCCGACGGGGATCTGGTCGAAGCGGTTCTTGCGTCCGCGGCGGTTCCCGTACATCTCCCTCCCGTGAAGGTTGGAGGAGAACTGCTCGTGGATGGGGCGATCGCCGACCCGGTGCCGGTAGACGTGGCGTTGGCGGCTGGAGCTGCACACATCGTCGTGGTCGAGCCAGGTCACGCATGCGACTGCCCCAAGGTGTACGACAACGCCGCGTCCATATTCTCGCAATCGATGGCGATCATGGCTCGGGGGAGGCTCGCTGCGGATCTCGACGCGGCAGCCGGGCACGCCGACATCGTTCATCTTGGGCTGACGTGTCATGCGGACATCCCTATGACCGATCTGTCCCGGACACCCGAGATGATCGACTCGGGCTATCGAGAAGCGTCGCGTTGGCTCGAGAGCCACGGCCGGGTGTGGACGAGGTCGGGTGTGTCGTGATCTCGATGCTTTCGTCGACGCGGCGCCCGCCATGACCCTTCGGCGAGGAACGTGAGGATGCAGGGTGTATCGGTGTGGAGCCGCATCTCCTGGGCCTCCTTCGGATCAGCCCGCCCCCCGGTTCATCTCCGTTCGTCCTCAGGTGAATCAACCCGACCGGGGGCCGGGCCCAGGCGCCGGCTCGGATCAACTTCTCCGGCGTGGTCGATGAAATGTCGGAGAGTGAACAGAATTGTGTCGTCCGGAGCGACACGTTTCCGCCCGACCTTCGACTCAATCCTTGGGACGACAGACACAAGGAGATGGCCCCATGAGTTGGTTGAAGAAGAACACCAAGACCGAGCGGAAAGCATCGGCTCCTGCCTCCGCATCCCAGGGCGGACAAGCCGGCATGGACCAGATGGTTCGAATGCTGGCTGCTGCACCGGAGGATCAGCGGACAAGGATGCTCGGCGATCGCCTCACGGTATTCGCCGGCCAGGACGAGGCGTCTCGCGAACGCGCCATGAAGGGGATGCTCGCCGCTGCGTTGCAGCTTCCCGAAGATGACTACCAGAAGATCGCCGCGGCGCGCTTCAACGCGTTGAACGGGCTCGATGCCGATACCCGGATGATGCTGATGAAGTCGCACGCCGCCGTGGTCAAGTCGTTGCCGGCCGACCAGCGGCAGAGGGAGATGAAGGCCATGAAGCAGATCGTCTCCGCGCTGCCCGAAGACGAGCGCGGTCAGGTGATGACCATGATGCAGAACCTCGGGTTGATGGGAGAGGCGGGATGAGCAAGCCGGCGAAGTTCGTCGCCACCTATCTCGGAGTCCTCATCTTGATGCTGACCTGGTGGTCGACGCTCAGGGCGTCCGGGTCGGTCGGGCAGATTTGGCTCGTCGCGGCAGCGTACGGTGTGCTGCTCGCCGTGTGGGGTGTCTTGCTGTTGTGGGGACGATCGCAGGAAAAGGGGACGAGGTGACCATCGACTGGCCGGCGATCGTCGGTGTGAGCCTCATCAGCGTCGTTTTGACACTCATGCTCTTCCCGTTCGCCGAACGGAAGGACTACCTGAAGAGCCGGCCGGCGTCGTTCATCGCCGGGGTGCTGTTCATGCCGCTGTTCGTGGCGATTGCCGTCATGCTGCAAACGGGCTGGGCCGATGCGGCCAAAGCAACGGTTCTGGTCGTTCTCTTCCTCGGGTTCTGGGCATCGGCCGCATGGCTGGTGCGCACCCCGATCGAGGGTTCCTATGTTCGTGGCCTCGAGTTCGGGCCGGGTCTGAACTTCCGGCCTGATCTCATCCTGCCCGGCGGGGTGATGTTGGTGAAGGGCATCATCCTCACCGGGGTGGGGACGTTGATCGCCGTTCAGGGTGTCTTCGGGCTGCCGAAATGGAGCTGGTCGGGGTTCATCCTTGCGTTCTTCGGCATCATCACCATCATCCCCATCCGGGGAATGGCCAAGATGATCGCTCGAAGAGAGCGGTTCCTCGGCAACGACCCACGGTGGCAGGCGCCGGTGCGGTGGGCGCTGCTGGTCGGTGGCCTCGCGGTCCTGCTCTACGGTTTTCTGAGCGCGTTCATGGGAGGGACACCCTTCGTCGACCTCCTCCCGAAGGCCGAGCTTGCCTGGCTCTCGGTCATCCTCCTCGTTGGCTCGTCCGCGTCGCTGTGGATCCGGGAAGTGCGGAAGGCGAATCTTCTCGAGGGAACCGAGACCATGGCACAGCGGTTCGCATCGAACCTGTGGCTCTACATATCCATCCTCGCCTACATGTATGGATTCATCGTGCTCTTCATGGGCACGTATATGTACCCACACCCGGGAACGAATCCGTGGGGCGTCGTGCTCGGAGCCGGGTTGTTCACGGCCGGGCTATCGCTGATGATCGGGTTCCGGCCGTTCGCGCTCAGGAATGAGCTGAGCGGGACGATCGGCATCATGGTCGGAATGCTCTCGGCCCTCGAAAAGGAGGCTCGATGGAAGATGATGATGAGCCGTATCCGTACCATCGCCGCGTATCCGGCCATCCAGTGCACCTGGCATGTGGGAGCGATGTCCTCGGCTCTCGATGGGTTGTCGACGGTCGACCGGGAACGTGTCGAGACGACTCGTAACGAGGTGATGATGTCTCTCTCGAGTCAGGAGCGGCAGGCACTGATGATGGCCATGGATCAACTTCGGGTTGCCTGAGGCCGCGTGCTGCCACTCGTGACGGATGTTCGGCGAAATCCGGATGAGATTCGGATGCCGAGTCGGTGTCGAGCGAACGATGCGGAAGCAGCCACTGCTCATCACTGACCCGATCCTCCACAGACTGACACAGGGGGCGATCGCCCGTGTCGCAACCGATACCGTGCAGCTTCTGAAGCCGGAGTGTGGTGCCCGATGGGTGACACGGGTGTCCTTACTCACAGACGGGTGCGTTGCGCCGGACTGATTCGTTCTTCTGGGAATGCTCTTGACCTTCAAGTTGCTGGAGGGTGTACGGTCGGCGTTGCCGGCGCGAACCGACAGGAGATGCGGCCGAGGAGTCGGGATGGTAGGTGGTGGTGAGATGAGGATCGGCGAGCTTGGGAATGCGGTGGGGGTCGGTCCGTCGACGATCCGCTACTACGAGTCGGTCGGGGTACTGCCGGAGCCGGGGCGGATCGCGTCGGGGTATCGCTCGTACTCGGCGGCCGATGTGGAGCGATTGCGGTTTGTGACCTTGGCGAGGTCGTTGGGCATCGGGTTGGACGATATCCGCGAGATTCTGGGTTTGCGGGACCGGGGTGAGGCTCCCTGCGGGTATGTGCGTGGGGTGTTGGATCGTCAGGTGGATGCCGTCGCGGAACGAATCCGCAGGCTCGAGGCCTTGTCCGAGGAGCTTCGCCGGTTACAGGGGCTGGCTCGGACACTGCCCGACATCGGCTCGGAGGATCCGTGCGTGTGTCACATCCTCCACCCTGCCGGGGCACGGCACTGACCGTGGAACGATGGCTTCTTCGACGCCTTGGACGTGATGGGTAGATGGCGACTGCAACATCGATGACGTTCACGGTGCAGGGGCTGCACTGCACGGGATGTGCAGACACCCTCGGGTCTGCGCTGCGCAACCTGGATGGCGTGATCCGGGCCCGGGTCGACTACGAGACGGGCCAGATGGAAGTGCGCTTTGACCCCGACCGAGTGTCGGAAGACGACGTTCGGGAACGGATCCGCGACTCGGGTTTCGAACCCGACTGAACGGACGAGATGACCGAGATGGCCAACGATTCCACTGACCGCAACACCGATATCGAGAACACGCAGGCTGCGTTTCGGATGAAGATCGGTGGCATGTCGTGCTCGTTCTGTGCCTCGACGATCCACAAGGCCTACACGCGGATCGACGGTGTCTATGAGGTGGGCGTGTCGTTGGCGCATGAGGAGGGACTCGTCAGATACGACCCTTCCAAGGTGACGCCGGAGAAGTTGCGCCGCACGCTGGAGGAACTGGGCTACACGTATCGGGATCCGGAGAAGGTGCGCAGCTTCGACGAGGACGCCGCCGAGCTTCGCCGTGAGCGAGGCCGGTTGATCGCCGCGGGGAGTTTCACCGTGGCGACACTGCTGCTCATGTTGTTCGGTCGATGGCTCGATCTGGTCGAGATCCCGTTGATGCCCTGGCTGTTGTTGGCGTTGGCGCTGAACACGATGTTCGCCACGGGCTGGTTCATCAAGAAGATGGCATGGGCGTCCCTGCGCCGTGGCATTCTCAACCAGCACGTGCTGTTGGAGTTCGCTGCGTTCGCCGGGATCACGGGTGGCTTGCTGGGTCTGTTCGTGCTGAACGACTTCCCGGTCGGTGACTTCTTCGCCGCCGCCACTCTGGTCACGACCTATCACATTCTGTCGCACTATTCGTCGCTGGTCGTGCGCACCCGCGCATCGCAGGCGGTGCGTCGTCTCATGGCGCTACGTCCCGATACCGCCCGGGTGATCCGCAACGGTGAAGAGATCGAGACACCGATCGACGGCGTGGTCTCCGGTGACCATGTCCGCATCCGACCGGGTGAGTCGATCCCGGTAGACGGAATCGTCGTTGACGGGCTGTCGGCGGTGGACGAGGCGCTCGTGACCGGCGAGTCGATCCCTACCGAGAAGAGTCCCGGTGACGAGGTGATCGGCGGGTCCATCAACCAGACGGGCACGCTCGTCGTGGAGGTGACCCGGGTCGGAGACGACGCATTCCTCTCTCGGGTGGGGCGTTTCATCGACGAGGCCCGCAGTCTACGTCCCGGCGTGCTGCAGATCGTCGACGTCGTACTCCGCTATTTCGCGCCGACCGTGCTCATCTTCGCGGCCGCCGGATTCGTGATCTGGACCGTCGCGCCGGTGCTTGTCGGAGATGGACCGAACTGGAACCGCGCTCTTCTTGCCGGGCTCGCCACTTTGGTGATGGGGTACCCGTGCGCGTTGGGGATGGCCACACCGCTGGCGACCATTCGAGGTGGTGGCGAAGCCGCCCAACAGGGCATCCTGATGCGATCGGGCGAAGCGTTCCAGGTGATGGGCGACATCGCCGTCGTCGTATTCGACAAGACCGGCACGATCACTCGAGGAGAGCCCACCGTCCGGAACGTCATCCCAGTCGGCGATCTCGACGAAGAAGCGGTGCTACGGATGGCCGCCTCGGTCGAAGTCAACAGTGAACATCCTCTCGCTCGCGCCGTCGAAGACGCCGCCGAGAAGCTGCATCTCCCCCTCGCCAAAAGCGATGCTTTCGAGGCCCACACCGGTCACGGTGTGGAAGCCATGGTCGAAGGCGCGTGCGTTCTCGTTGGGAAACCGACCTGGCTCATCACAGAAGGCATCGATCTCACGCAACTCGGCGCCGCCCGGGGTCGTCTCGAGGAGAATGGCCAGACCATTGTCGCTGTTGCCCGCAACGGGCGACTGCTTGGATTCATCGGCATCGCCGACAGCGTCAAAGACGATGCTCGCCAGACGATCCAACGTATCAAGGACGCCGGCATCACTCCGGTCATGATCACCGGTGACGACCATCGCACCGCGCGAGCCGTATCCACCCAGGTCGGAATCGACGAAGTGCTTGCGGAGGTCCTGCCCGACGAGAAGGCTGTCGACATCCGCCGGCTACAGAACGGCGGGACACGTGTGATGATGGTCGGCGACGGCATCAATGACGCTCCCGCCCTCACCCAGGCCGACATCGGCGTCGCGATCGGTGCCGGAACCGACATCGCCATCGAGTCCGCGGACATCGTCATCATGAGTGACCGGCTCGGTTCCGTGATGGACGCCCACCGGATCGGCGTGTCCTCCTACCGCAAGACCAAACAGAACCTGGCACTCGCGTTCAGCTTCAACGGGATCGGAATCGTCGCAGCGGTCACCGGCCTCGTCAGTCCCGTCTGGGCAATGATCGCCATGATCTCATCGGTCACCGCGGTGCTCGCCAACTCGTTCGGGGGCCGACTTCTTCGTGGCGAGGCGCTCAACACGCAATACCAATCCTTCAGTCGAGACAACCACCATCAGAGTGTCGACCAGCCGGATACGACCGAGGATGACGCAACCGACACCTCCGACCACGTGAGCCTGCACGACTTGCGCCTGGACGGGAAGACGGTTCGCTTCTGGGGCACACTCGCCATAGCGATTACCGCGGTCACCCTTCTCGTCGGTGTCTGGTTGACCTGAGCCGGCGTCTCCGATCGCCGGCCTGTCCCAGGTGCAACGGCGCGAGACGGGATCCGACACGATCCGAGGTCGCAATGCGGCGCAGGATGATCCTGGTCCGTTTCGGCGCTGCACGCGAAGCCCGATCAAGGTGATGTGCTGCGACACGACGAGCGTTCTGCAAGTGCCCGTCGCTCTGCTCCTCGCCACCGAGACGAGTGGATCCGCCGTATCAGCCTCGCCTTTCCTCCCAACCGCCGCATCCGGCTCACGGACGCTGCACCGACAAGGGGAGCCGGGGACGAGATGGAGACGGTGGGGCTGGAACCAATCGGTCGAAACGACAGCAACGACGTCGACACGGCATCATCCACACTTCACGCTGCTGGACGAAACCCTACTGTGGCCGAAGGATCGAGATGAGGGGAGATCGTGATGTGGCTCTACATAGGCCTGGGTGTGTCCATCGGCTTGTGGATAGCGTTGGGAAGATACGTCTTTCCTGAGATCAAGACGACCTACGAGGCGAAGGGCACGTTTTCGAACAAACTTCTCTACTCGTGGTATGCCATGTGGGCGTTTCATCACATTCCAGTGGTCTTGGCGTCCTGGTTCGCCGTCTGGCTGATACCGGTCGACAGGACGCTTGCTCAGATTGGCGGCTTGGTCCTGTTCGTGGTTGGGCTTGTCCTCTTGCCGCTGGGGATGATCGAGTTTCGTTCGTTGCGGAGATCCACCGGGCAGGATATTTCGAAGCTCACCACCACCGGGATCTACCGATGGAGCAGGAATCCACAGTTCGTCGGCTGGTCGCTGATGCTGCTGGGAGTATCGATCGCCGGGCGGTCGGCGTTTGCCCTGGCGCTCACGTTCGTGTTCATGGTCGTTCTTCATCTGTACACCGTCCGGTTGGCAGAGCCGTATCTCGAGAACGTGTACGGAGACGAGTACCGCCGGTATCTATCGAATGCTCCGCGATACATCGGGATACCGAAAGAACCCGGGAGATCACCTGATCGGGCAATCGGGGGCCGGTGACCTGCCTCTCCGGAACACAGTGGGCTGTTTGGGGTCGGCGATGCGTTAGGGCGCCCTGCCGCATGATCTGAGCGAGCACACATGAGGTTGCGGACACGGAACCAGGACGTGGTCCCGACGATCCGGGAGACGATGTCGCGTGTCGACGGCGCGTTCGTCATCGCCGTCGGCAGGCGCCCGGGGCGGCCGGCTCTGCGGGTTCGCATACGGGGCGGCATCGTGGCGATGTCTGCGCAGTGCCTCGCCTCAGGATCGCCTCGCTGCCCGGTAGGTGCCGAGGATGTGGAGATCGTCGATCGAGTGCGGAGGCGGATCCAGGATCCGTGCCAGTCCGGCCGGCCCCGGCTCGTGCAGCAGATCCACGTAGAAGCGATAGGACCAGGCGGTCCTTCCCGGCCTGGACTCGATGCGGGTCAGGTTGGCGCCGCGCAACCCCAGTTCGGTGAGTGCCAGTGCCAGCGCACCCGGGCTGTGGGCAGTCGAGAACGAGATCGAGCTCTTGTTGTCGTCGGGCCCGGCGCAGGGAGGGCCGGGGGCGAGGGCCACGAACCGGGTGGCGTTGTGGTCACGGTCGACAACGTCGGAGAGCAGGACCTTCAGCCCGTAGCGCCGGCGCGCGTCGGGAGGGGCGAGGGCGGCCTGCGTCGGGTCGTGGTCCTCCGCGACGAGGCGTACCGCGCCGGCAGTGTCCGGCACGGCGACCGGCTCCCATCCACGGACGGTCAGCGTTTCGTGAGCTTGAGCCAGCGCCTCGGGATGCGACAGCACCCGCCGGATATCGGCCGGTTTCGCGCTGGGAAGACCGAGGAGGGCGTGGCGTATCCGCCCGTAGTGTTCAGCCACGATCGATGCGTCTGCGGTGGCGAGTCCTTTGAGGACTTCGAGGATGCTGCCTGTCGTCGAGTTCTCGATGGGGACGACCAGCAGGTCGACGCTGCCGTCGGCAAGAGCGGTGAAGGCCTCGGCGAACCCGTGCAGTCCCACTGCCTCGGCCTTCGGATACAGGTCCGTCACGGCCTGGTGGCTGTAGGAGCGTTCCTCTCCCTGGTATCCGACCTTCATCGCTCGTCGCCTCTGATTCGTGCCACGGTCAACGCTTCGGCATTCAACGCCTGGCAGAGAGCCGGAATGTCGCCGTTTCGCACGAACACCTGCAGCAGGCCGCCGCCACCGTGAGGCGAGTGGCGAAGCTGCAGGTCACGCACGTCCACTTGGCTGTGGTCCAGCGCCCGGCCGACCGCGGCGAGTTCGCCCGGTCGGTCCAGCAACGAGACCTCGACCGTGCCCACCGCCGGATGGAGGTCTTCTTGGAGACGGCCCGCCTCGGCCAGTGCCGCGGCGACCTCCGCATGTGCCTCGACTTCGAGGAGATCCGCCCATCGTTGCAGCCTGCAACCGAACCGTTCGATGGTCTCGACCACCAACGGCCGGTTGGCAGCCAGCAGCTCGGACCACAGATCGGCATCGGAGGCGGCCACACGGGTGAGGTCGCGAAAGCCGCCACCGACGAGGGAGAGGTCTCCAAGCTCTGTCGCGGCTTCCGCGATCAACGTGGAAGCCAGCAGCTGCGGCAGATGACTCACGACGGCGACCGCCCGATCGTGCTCGCCTGCGGACATCCGCACCGGGTTGGCTCCGAGCTGTCGCACGATTTCCTCGACCTGCTCGATATCGTCGGAATCGGCCCCGTCTGTGATGAGGATCCAGGTCGCTCCACGAAACAACACAGGCGTGGCGGCCTCTGGGCCGCTCACCTCCCGTCCTGCCATCGGATGACCGGGCACAAAGTGGGCGAGATGGGCTCCAGCGGCAATCACGGGGGCTTTGACGCCGGTGACATCGGTCACGAGCACGTCGGTCGAGAGCCTTCGCAGTGTCACAGGGACCGGTTTCGGCGGGCCGGCCAGGACGAGCAGATCCAGATCCTCGGAGATGAGATCGTCTTCGGAGGTGGCGATTCGGGCTACGGCGCCTCGCTGGTGCGCCACACGCAGTGACGCAAGGTCCGGGTCCCAGCCGACCAGGTCCCATCCCGCTGCGGCCAGCCCGAGGCCGATCGACGCGCCGATCAGCCCGGTTCCGAGGATTCCCGCCTTGCCCTCACGCACCAGCCCGGCTCCTGCCGGCCGCCGCCACGAGCGGTGTCAGGGCGCGATGTTGCGCTCTACGGGATTGGTGCAGAATGGTCTCGAACAGTGCCTGCACCACCTGGGGGTCGAGCCCGGAGCCTTCCGCCTCCGCCGCCAGACCGGCCAGGATCTCGGCTTCACGGCCGGGACTGTGCAGCGGCAGGCCGCGCGCCGTCTTGGCCTGGCCGATCTCGACCGAACGTGAGAGTCGCTGGGCGAGGAGTCGAAGGATCTGGCGGTCGATCCGATCGATGTCCTCACGAACCGAGACAATGCCGAGCGCCTCCATGAGCCGCTCGAATCCGGCGCCGTCGAGCTGCTGTGGACCGTCGGAGAGGGCCCGGTCCGGCTCCGGATGCACCTCGACCATCATGCCGTCGGCTCCGACGGCGCGCCCGGCGAGCGCGAGCGGAGCAATCAAATCTCTGCGACCCGAAGCATGGCTGGGATCGATGATCACCGGCAGGTGACTGAGCGCTTTCACGACGGGGACCGCCCCTATGTCGAGGGTATTCCGGGTGCTGGTCTCAAACGTCCGTATGCCGCGTTCACACAGCACGACCTGGGCATTGCCGCCGTCCAGGATGTATTCGGCGGCGAGCAGCCACTCATCGACGGTGGCGGCCAGACCTCGCTTGAGGAGGACCGGCTTGTCCGAACGTGCAACCGCGCGCAACAGAGCGAAGTTCTGCATGTTGCGGGAGCCGATCTGGAGCATGTCGACGTGGCCTGCCACGAGGTCGACGTCGGCCGGTTCCATCACCTCCGAGATCGTCGGAAGGCCCGTCCTCCTCCCGGCCTTTCCGAGGATGCGGAGGCCTTCCGGACCGAGACCCTGGAACGAGTACGGGGAGGTTCTCGGCTTGTAGGCCCCACCGCGCAGCATCGAAGCGCCGTTGCGGGCGACGATCCCGGCAGCTCGCATCATCTGCGCGTCGCTTTCGATGGCGCAGGGACCGGCGATCACCGGGTAGGAGCCGTTGCCGAACTGCACCGGGCCGACCCGAACCACGGTCGTGGTCGAGCCTTTGCTGCGATGACTCTTCAATGTTGGCTGGCTGCTCATGGTGTCCGATCCTCTCTCGAGACCAGGACTCCGGGAACGAAAAACCCGGAGCCGTCGGCTCCGGGCTGAAGGGGTTGTGTCGTGTGCCTGCCTACTGGCGCGTTCCCTTCACCCGAGCCTCGGGCCCGGCGTAAAAGAACGTAAAGACGTAGGCGGTTCTCATCTGACGAGGAGCATAGCCACGTCGTGGGGGAGAGCCAAGGAGTTCTTGTCGCGACGCTCCGATGTCGAGACGGACGTTCTGTGGCCACCGAGGACATTCCCGATCGCCGTGCCACGTGTGTTCCGGCGGCTGCGACAGGGCGATGGGGAAGCCGACCCTCCGTCGGGTCGGTGGGTTGGCTGCTCGATCAGGTAGTTTTGCAGGTAGCAGACGAATCAGATGGGAGAAGACGAAGGGTGAGCGCGGGCCATGACCGCAGATTCACCGGCGTTGGGTGAGCAAGGGGTTCTACAGGAGAGTGTGGCTCGTCAAGGTGTTGCCGAGCGGCCGGCCGGATTCGAAGTGCACCAAGAATGAGGAGGCTTTCAGTGGACATCATCAACAGAGGTATGTTCGACGCTCTGGTCGACTCGACGGCATCGCCCGCGGTGTCGATCTACATGCCCACACATCGTTTCGGGCCGGAGATTCAGCAAGATTCGATCCGTTTGAAGAACCTGCTCCAAGCGGCCCATCGGAGCCTCGTGAGTGATGGTGTGCGGGCGCCGGAGGCAGAGACACTGCTTCGTCCCGCTTCTGAACTGAGTGATGATCCCAGCTTCTGGCAGCATCAGGAAGACGGATTGGCCCTGTTCCTCGCACCGGACCGGTTCGACTCATACCGACTCCCCGTGGCGTTCAAGGAATTGGTGGTGGTGGGTGAGACGTTCCACGTCAAGCCTCTGCTACGGGTGATGAGCCGGGGCGAGCGCTTCTATGTGCTGGGTCTCAGCCAGCAGCGGGTGCGGCTGCTGCGGGCAACGAGATACCGGGTGGGTGAGGTCGATATCAAGGATGAGGTCCCGGAGAGTCTGGCCGAAGCGCTCTGGTTCGAGGATCCCGAACGGCAGTTGCAGTTCCATCAGTCGGCACGACAAGGAGAAGGAAGGCTGACGGCTACGTTCCATGGTCACGGGATGGGAAAGGAGACGTCGTACAAGCGACTCGAGCGGTTCTTCCGGGCCGTCGATGAAGGGATCGGCCAGCTCGTCGAAACCGATGCTCCTCTTGTGCTGGCCGGTGTGGAGTACCTGCTTCCGATCTATCGTCGTGTGAGCGAGCATCCCACGATCCTCGATGGCGAGATCACCGGAAACCCCGAGGACCTCACTGCCGAGGAACTCCACGAACGGGCGTGGAGTATCGCCGAACCGTTCTTTCGAAAGGAACGAGATGCAGTCGCGGCATCGTTCGCGACCGGTGCTCGCCCTACCGAAACCACCATCGAGGCCATTCTGCCCGCTGCTTTTCAAGGGCGAGTGGCGACCCTGTTCGTTGCAGAAGACACGATCGAGTGGGGAGTGGTGAAACTTCCGACATCCGTGGAACGGCACGAAGAACGTGAGCCTGGAGATCGCGATCTGCTCGATCTCGCCGTCGCGGAGACATGGCGGCACCGAGGATCCGTCTATCTGGAACCGGCCTCGGAGGTCCCGGGCGGCGGGGTGGTTGCCGCCGTGCTCAGATACTGAGACCGGCTTCGCCCGTCGACCCCTTCCGGGCCTCGCCCGTCACGACTCGCAGGGCACGCCGGCATCTCGGAGTGCCTGACGCCCTCGGGCTTGCGCAAGCGTGAAACTACGCCAGTCGCCCGACTCCTCCACCATCTCACAGAGGATCCAGGGGTCGAGATGGCCGATGAGTGAGGGGACGGCGTCCGCGCTCAGTGAGGAGAGGTAGCCGACATCCACCGGATACTTCGTCACGTTTGTGCGGGCCATGACGCCGTCGGGGTTGACGGCGGCGGTCCCGATGAGCAGCACGATTCCCGTCACGAACGCAGCGAGCGCGAACCGTGAACGTTGCCCGCGCAGCAGCATCGCGGCAACGAGCACGAGCACGACGCCGGCCCAGATCAGGAACACTGCTGCGTAGAAGCGGGCGTCGGTCAGGCCATACGCGGCCACGTACGAGCGGAGGCGGACAACTGCGCTGGCGAGCACGACGAGCGTCTCCGCGACGAGCACGGTGAGAAGGGCATCCACGACGCGAGAGCGTTCGATGCCCTGCACGAGGCGGTCGACGGCAAGCGAGAGTGCCACGATGAGCGCACCGACGGTCACGAGTTCGAAGAAACCTCGCCGCGCATACTCCGCGTAGGTCAGGCCGGTGTTCGTATCGAGCCCACCGAACAGGTAGGCGAACTGAATCGCCACGAATACGGCGAATAACGCCGCGACGGCGACGAGGCCGGCGGTCGCTTCGACCACCAGGCGCGGGCAAGGGTCCGGATGGGGAGCCGACGTCTCCACGCGCAGTGCGTGCCGGAGCATGCCGATCCCCGCCCAGGTCAGGGCTGCAACTGTCAACGTGTGGGCCAGGAAACGTCCCAGATCGATACTGACGATGTCGTCGAGCAGGCGGGAGAAGACGGCGTCCGCGCCGGCGAACAGGACGATGAACACGATAAGGACCGGCAGCACGACGAGCAATCCGACCAGGACTCGCCCGACCCGACCGCCGGCACGGCCGAAGGAGATGTCCTCGGTCAGGAAGGTGAAGGTTTCGACGACCGCGGCGAGTACCGATGTGCCGAGCGCTCTTGCGTACCGTCCGACCGTCCACGTACGAAGGTCGTCGTGTGCGAGCACTCGGATGCACACAATGCCGAGGCCGAGAATGGCGATGACGGTGAAAGTGGTGAGTGGCGGTGCAGTCCTGAACGTCGGGATCCAGGCGATGGCTGCGAGGACGAGTGCAAGGATTCGTGCCGTCGACGTGGGCCGGATGGAGAGAGTCCACTCGCCGAACCACACGACGGCTGCGAACAGGAAGCCGGCCGGCCCCAGTCCGATTCCCACCGGATGCTGGAACACCAGCACGTCGAATGCGATGGCCATCAACGTGACGACGGCGGCCGTACGGGTCGGTCTTGTGACGACTCTCGTGTCCATACGCAGGCAACGATAGGTGTGACGCAGCGCCAGGAGACATCAGGCGGCGGCGAGCGCCGCTCGCACTGGCGGTGGTCTCGATGTTGTTGTGGACTCGGAGAGTCGGCGACGCACCCCGACGTCTAGGATTCACCGACGAGTGGCGGCGACTGAAGGACACCGGATGGAACGGGGCATGCTCGGCATCGACGACCTTCGAGCCAGGGTGGAAGCCGGCGAGATCGACACCGTCGTCGTCGCATTCACCGACCATTATGGGAGGGTGCACGGCAAGCGTGTCGATGGTCGGTTCTTCGTCGACGAGGTGTACGAGCACGGCACACACGCCTGCAACTATCTGCTGACTGCCGACATGGAGATGGAACCGGTCCCAGGGTTTCGGTACGCGAGCTGGGAGTTCGGCTACGGCGACTTCCACATGGTGCCGGACTCATCGACGCTTCGCGTTGCCGACTGGCTTCCCGGCAGCGCGATCGTACTGTGCGATCTCGAGGACACCACGACCGGCGAGTTGGTGCCCGTCGCACCGCGTTCGATGCTGCGGCGTCAGATCGACCGTGCCGCCGAGATGGGGTACGCGGCCAAGGCGGCTTCGGAGATCGAGTACTTCCTGTACGAGACGAGCTACCGCGAGGCCGCCGAGCATCGCTACCAGAACCTCACTCCTGCCGGCTGGTACGTCGAGGACTACCACCTGCTCCAAGGCACACGTGAAGAGCACTACAACGGCGCGGTGCGTCGTCACCTGAGCGGGTCCGGCATCCCCGTCGAGAACTCCAAGGGCGAGTGGGGACGCGGGCAACACGAGATGAACATCCGCTACGCGGACATGCTCGAGATGGCCGACCGGCACACGATCATGAAACTGGCGATGAAGGACATCGCCGAGCAGAAGGGCGTCAGTGTCACCTTCATGGCCAAACCCGACGCCGCCGAAGCAGGATCGAGCTGTCACGTGCACCTGAGTTTGTGGCGGGACGGCGCCAACGTCTTCCCCGGCGACACGCAGATGGGTCCGATCTCGGGCTCCGACGAGTTCCGGTGGTTCCTTGGAGGCTGGATGGCCCACGTTTCCGAGGCGATGGTCGCCTATGCGCCGACGATCAACTCCTACAAGCGCTATCAGGAAAAGTCATGGGCGCCGACCCGCATCGCCTGGAGCTACGACAACCGCACCGCAGGGTTTCGGGTCGTTGGCCACGATGAGGGTCTGCGTATCGAATGCCGAATTCCCGGGGCGGACGCAAACCCATACCTCGTCTATGCGGCCGCCCTTGCCTCGGGACTGGACGGCATCGCCAACCAGATCGAGCCGCCTGAGATCTTCGAAGGTGACGTGTACGCGGCGCGAGAACTGCCTCGTGTTGCACGCACACTGCGCGATGCGACCGACGGTTTTGAAGAGAGCGCCTTCATGCGGGAAGCGTTGGGTCCTGACGTACACGAGCATTACCTGCACTTCTTCCGGACCGAACAGGATGCCTATGACAATGCCGTGACCGACTGGGAGAAGTGGCGTTACTTCGAACGTATCTGAGGAGAACCATGAACAGACTCGACGGGAAGGCTGCGTTGATCACCGGAGCGGGGAGCGGCATCGGTCGCGAAACGGCCCTGCTGTTCTCCGCAGAGGGTGCGGCGGTCGCGGCCGTCGACATCGATCTCGATGCGGTGACGGCGACGGTCACCGAGATCGATGACGCAGGCGGCAGGGCGGCGGCGATTCGCGCCGACGTCTCGAACGTGGCCGACAACGAGGCAATGGTGGCCGCCGCGGAGGAGGCGTTCGGGCGACTCGATGTGCTCTTTCTCAATGCCGGCATCATGCACTCGGCCGACGGCGATGCGGTCGGCACCGACGAGGCCGTGTGGGATCTGACGATGGACGTCAACGCCAAGGGTGTCTTCCTCGGCTGCAAGTACGGGATCCCCGCCCTGCGTCGCGCCGGTGGCGGATCCGTCATCAACACTGCTTCGTTCGTGGCCGTCATGGGTGCCGCCACTCCGCAGATCGCGTACACGGCGTCGAAAGGGGCGGTCCTTGCGATGACCCGTGAGCTGGCGGTCGTGCATGCGAAGGAGAACATCAGGGTCAACGCGCTCTGTCCGGGGCCGCTGCACACCGAGCTGTTGATGAAGTTTCTCGACACGCCCGAAAAGAAGCAGCGACGTCTCGTGCATCTGCCGATGGGACGGTTCGGAGAGGCCGAAGAGATGGCGAGGGCGGCCCTGTTCCTCGCCTCCGACGAGTCGTCGTACGTGACGGGAACCGACTTCATGGTCGACGGTGGGCTCTCCGCCGCCTACGTGACCGCGGAGTAGGAAATGAAAGGCATGTTCGTCGACGGGACCGCCGTCGAAAGCGCAGACGGGACCACCAGCACCATCGTCGATCCTGCGAACGGCCGGGCCCTCGCAGACGTCGCCCGTTCGACCCCGTCCGATGTCGATCGGGCCGTTCAGGTGGCACACGAGCGTTTCGGGGCCTGGCGCAAGACGTCCCCGGGCGAGCGGCGCGACATCCTGCGACGGCTCGCGGGACTGATCCGTCGGGACCAGGAGCGCCTGGCGAGAATCGAGTCCTCCAACGTCGGCAAACCGATTTCGGCTGCCCGCGGCGAAGTCGGGGCAGTCGCCGCCACCTTCGACTACTACGCAGGAGCCGTCGACAAGATCCACGGGCAGACGATCCCGACCGGTGCGCCGGGAACGCTGCTCACGTTCCGTGAGCCGCTTGGCGTGTGCGGCCTGATCGTGCCGTGGAACTTCCCGATGCTCATCCTGTCGTGGAAGACGGCACCGGCTCTCGCCATGGGGAACACGATCGTTGCGAAGCCCGCCGAAGTTACGCCGCTGTCGGCGCTGGCGCTCGCCGAACTCGCCGTCGAGGCAGGAGTGCCGGCGGGTGTGCTCAACGTCGTGCCCGGCAGGGGATCGATCGCAGGTGAAGCCCTCGTGCACCATCCGCTGGTCCGCAAGCTGTCGTTCACCGGCTCGACCGAAGTCGGTGCCCAGGTCATGCAAGGTGCAGCCGAAGGCATCAAGCGCGTGTCGCTGGAGCTCGGCGGCAAGTCGGCAAGCGTGGTGTTCGCCGACGCGGACATGGAGCCATGTGTCGAATCATCGATCTGGGCCGTGTACGACAACGCCGGACAGGACTGCTGTTCCCGCAGCCGGATCCTCGTGGAGCAGGTGATCTTCGACGCGTTCGTGGAGCGCTTCTCCGCCAGAGCATCGACGATCAAACTCGGAGACCCCGCCGACGAAGCCACGCAGATGGGACCGCTGATCACCTCCGCCCATCGCGAACTCGTCGAGGGATACCTCGAGATCGGTGATGCCGGCGGAGCGACCAGAGTGTGTGGGGGCGAACGCCCAGGCGGCGTCCTCGGCGAAGGCAACTACCTCACCCCGGTCGTGTATGTCGATGTCAGGCCGGAGATGACCATCATGCAGGAGGAGATCTTCGGTCCGGTCGTCGCCATCATGTCCTTCGAAGGCGAGGAGGAGGCGGTTCGACTCGCCAACGACAGCGACTACGGGCTCTCGGGCTCGGTGTGGACCCGTGACATCGGCCGTGCACTGCGGTTCGTGCGCGAGTTCGAGACGGGGATGATCTCGGTGAACTCGAGTTCCAGCGTCCACATCGAGGCACCGTTCGGCGGGATGAAGAAGAGCGGCATCGGCCGAGAACAGGGCATGGTCGCACTCGATCACTACAGCGACTACAAATCCGTGTTCATCGCAGACAACTGATGAACGTCGGGATCCTCATCTGCGACCACGTGTCGGACCGGTTCCGGTCGATCTCGGGCGACTTCCCGGACATGTTCCGGCATCTCTTCGACCAGACGGCATCCGACGTACGGCTCAGGTTCTATGACCTGGCCGGCGGTGAAGAACCCGTCTCGCTCAACGAGTGCGACCTCTGGCTGGCCACCGGAGCAAGGGCTTCGGTCTACGATCCGGTGCCGATCGTGGCGAGACTCGAGCGCCTGGTCGTCGGCATCTACGAAGGTGGCCATCGATTCTTCGGGATCTGTTTCGGTCACCAGATGATCGCACAGGCGCTCGGCGGACGAGTCGGAAAATCGACCCGCGGATGGGGGGTCGGAGTCCACGTCGCCGAGATCGTCGACAGGGCCGTGTGGATGCGGCCGCCCGCCCGACGGCTACGCCTTCTGATGACCCACCAGGATCAGATCGAGGAGCTACCACCAGGTGGACGAACGCTCGCGTCGAGTGAACACTGCCCCATCTGGATGCTATCCGTCGATGACCACATGGTCGGGGTGCAAGGGCACCCCGAGTTCACACCCGCCTTTGCAGGAGCCTTGCTGTCGGAACGGAGAGATGACATCGGTGCTGCCGCTGCCGATGCCGCACGGGCCACCCTGCACGATCCGACCGATGAGGCGTTGCTGGCCCACTGGATCATCGAGTTCGCCCGCGCCGAGTAGTCGGCCCATTCGCGATCGGGTGCTCGTTCGCGGTACTTCGTACCGTGACCCGGCAGAGATGCAGGACCGCGGGGAGAGGTGTGTATTGGCCCCCCGAGGAGCGAAGCGACCTACTCCTCCCCGCGGGGAGCGAAACAGTTGTTCTTGGGGGATCGACATTCAAGCGCCCCC
Organism: bacterium BMS3Abin02; assembly: GCA_002897675.1. Classification (NCBI taxonomy): domain Bacteria; species bacterium BMS3Abin02. Next base: position 62,353 of record BDSU01000026.1, read on the forward strand.
TCCGGCCCTGGCGGGCCACCTCCCCCAATGTCGGCCTGGCGGCCTCCTGGGGGAGGAAATGGTGGGTTCGACATTTCTCCCCCCGGCGAGGGCTTCGACGAGCGCTGGGGGAGCACGGCGAAGCCGGGAGCGGGGCCGGCGCCGGCCGGAAACGGGGAAAGTAGCCGGCAGCCCTGCGGAAGTACGTGTGCGATCGAGTGCTCGACGGGTTCCAAGGAGGTGTTTGGCGATATGCTGCTCGGGCACCGGCGGAGATCGCCGGCCGCGGAACTCTGGGATGATCCGCGTGAGGGAAGAGGAATGTCGACACGAACCATCCAACGAACATGCCCGCTCTGCGAGGCAACCTGTGGACTCGAGATCTCGATCGACGGTGACGAAGTGATGAGGATCCGCGGTGATCGTGACGACGTGTTCAGCCACGGGTTCATCTGTCCGAAGGGGTCTTCCCTGAAACAGCTCCACGCCGACCCCGACCGGCTTCGAGCGCCGTTGATCAGGCGCGGTGGCGGCTTCGAGGTGGCGACGTGGGAAGAGGCGTTCGCGCACGTCGCTGCGGGCCTGCGGCCGATCCTCGCCGACCACGGCCCTGATGCCGTGGCCATCTACTTGGGAAATCCAAACGCCCACAACATGAGCGGCCCCATCTACAGCCGGGTACTCATCAAGGCTTTGGGGACCAAGAACGTCTTCACGGCCTCCACCGTGGACCAGATGCCGAAGCACCTGTCGTCCGGGCTCATGTTTGGCCATCCCGACCTGATCCCGGTGCCGGATCTGGATCGCACGGACTATCTGCTCATACTCGGCGCGAACCCCTACGCCTCCAACGGCAGCCTTGCGACCGCTCCCGACTGGCCGGGACGCCTCGAGGGCGTTCGTCGGCGTGGAGGCAAAGTCGTCGTCATCGACCCCCGGCGGACCCGAACCGCCGAGTTCGCCGACGAACATCTGTTCATTCGTCCCGGCACCGACGCCTTGTGGCTGTTCGCCATGGTGCACACGCTCATCGAGGAGGACCTCGTCACACTCGGGCGTCTCGCGAGCTTCTGCACGGGCTTCGACGAAGTTGCACGAGCCGCCGCTCGGTTCAGCCCCGAACGAGTCGAGATGAGATGCGGAATCGACGCCGAGGCGACTCGCCGTATCGTCCGTGAACTGGTCCTGGCCGAGACAGCTGTGGTGTACGGGAGGATCGGCACACACACGACGGAGTTCGGATCCCTCGCCGCCTGGCTCGTCGACGTGATCAATGCCCTGACCGGGAACCTCGACGAAGTCGGTGGAGCGATGTTCGCCCACGCTGCTCATGAGCGACCTCGGAAACGAGGAGGCTTTCGGACCGGTCGCTGGCACAGCCGCGTCAAGGAACTGCCGGAAGTGCGCGGCGAGCTCCCTGTGGCAACACTCGTTGACGAGATCGAGACGGGCGGCGAAGGACAAGTCCGGGCGCTGATCACCGTCGGCGGCAATCCCGTCCTCTCCGTACCGGAGAGTTCGCGTTTCGATGCTGCACTCTCCCGGCTCGATTTCATGGTGAGCGTCGACCTCTACCGAAACGAGACCACGTGTCACGCCGATGTGATCTTTCCCGCACCGTCACCGCTGAACCGGGCCCACTACGATTTCGCGTTTCTCGGATTCGCGGTCCGCAACGTCGTCAACTACTCGCCTTCGGTCTTCCCGATCCCTGACGGCATGGCAGACGAATGGGAGACACTGCTCCGCCTGGCCGCCATCGCCACAGGGATGCCACCTGACGCCGACCTCCACCCGCTCGATGATCTCGTGTTCAGCACGCTGGTCAACGCCACGATGGGAGACGAATCATCTGCCGCATTCGGTCGGACTGTCGCCGAGGTGACTGCAGAGCCGGGGCGTGGACCAGACCGGATCCTCGACTTCCTCGTTCGCACCGGACCGTACGGTGATGCGTACGGTCGGAATCCGGAAGGGCTGACACTCGAAAGACTGTTGGATCATCCTCACGGTATCGACCTTGGTCCATTGCAGTCACGGTTTCCCGACGCTCTGGCAACGCCATCGGGGAAGATCGAACTCGCACCGGAGATCCTGTTGGCCGACGTAGCTCGATTGGAGGCCGTCATCGATGCGCCTTCCGACGGGCTGCTGCTGGTCGGGAGACGGGACCTGCGCAGCAACAACTCGTGGATGCACAACCTGGACATCCTCGTGAAGGGCAAGGAACGTTGCACGCTGCGCATTCATCCCGACGATGCGGAACGTCTCGGGATCGGCCAAGGTGCATCCGTCTCCGTGACATCGCAGGTGGGCACCGTGACGATTCCCGCCGACATCACCGAGGCGATCATGCCCGGCGTGGTGAGTCTGCCACACGGGTGGGGGCATGACGTCGATGGGACCGGACTGAGCGTTGCTGCGAGGAGACCGGGGGTGAACTCGAATCGACTCACCCCCGGCACGATGGATCCTCTCTCCGGCAACGCGGTGCTCACGGCGATCCCCGTCCAGGTGCAGCCCCTTCCCGCGTGAAGTACTCGAGCCGGGCGGTGCGCAACCATGGGCGGTGGGCGGACGGCCGCCTGGAGTCGTGAGCTCGAGCGGTCGTCATTGTCGATCATCGTCTCGCTGTTCCCGCCGGGGGTCGAGTCCACCGGCGTCGCCTGCCACCCGGAGCAAGCCTGGCGGAATCATGCCGCTGATGACGACACCGAGTGCGCTGCCGTCGCTTTTGCAGGCATCCGGGGGTACGGCCCCCTAGGATCAGCAGCAACGAAGCCGAGTGGAGGGAGAAAGGCATGCACACTGGTCGATTGTTGGCACTCGCCGGAGTGATCGTCGGGATCATTGGACTGTTTCTGAAGGCTTTGACGTCGGCGGGAGAAGGTCTGCTTCCGGCACTGCATCAGGCAGATCCGTCGTTCCCGGATGGCTTCCCGACGATCTGGGGAGGACTCGCCACCTGGGCGCAGATCGTGCTCGTCATCCTGATCGTGGTCGTGGTGGCCTTGGCCCTTCTGGGTGTGCGCAGCGCTGCGATGAGCCGCTCGTCGTCACTGGTCACCGCGGTGATCGGCGTCGCCTTGCTCGCGTACGCGATCATCAAGTACCTCGATGCCTTGGACTCGGCCGATGCGATCCAGGCAGGGATGGCCAAGGCAGCAGCCGGCGGCATGATCCCCGAGGCGTACACGGTCAGTGCAGGGATCGGGTTCTTCATCTTGATCATTGGCACGGTGCTGATGATCGCAGGAGGCCTCAGCGGCCTACGCAGCAGCGAGTCCTGAACCGACCGTTCTGGCGTGAGTGAGTTCACGGGGGCTGTGCTCACTCACGTCGGAGGGAACTTTGAGATCCTTCCGATCGTCAAACCTCGTGAGAGGAGGTGGCGATGAAAGGCAAGCTGTTCTCGTCGGTCCTGGCCGTCGCGCTCGTCGCGAGCGCGTGCGGCGGGGCGGAGCCGTCCCCACCTGCTGCGATGGCGATGTCGAACCTTCCCAGGGCAGCCGGGGAGGTGAGCCCCGGCGACATGGCCTCGGTGGCCTCCGGCATGGAGGCATTCGGCACCGATCTGTACGCGATGCTGGCTACGGGTGACGGCAACCTCGTCTTCTCGCCGGCGAGCATCGTCACTGCACTGGCGATGACGTATGCCGGCGCCAGAGGTGTGACCGCAGAAGAGATGGCGCGTGTGCTGCACGTGGATCTCAACGACGAGGCTTTCCACCAGGCGATGAACGCGCTCGACCTCGCCCTCGAGTCTCGCAGCTTCACCGAGGGCGATGAGGGGGTCCAACTCAGTACCGCCAACAGCTTGTGGGGGCAGCAGGGCCTGACCTTCGAACAGCCGTTCCTCGATACGCTCGGCACCGACTACGGCTCCGGCATGCGACTCGTCGACTTCAAGGCCGCAGCCGAGCAGGCTCGCGTCCGGATCAACGAATGGGTCGCAAGTGAAACCAACGACAACATCCTCGATCTCATCCCACAAGGTGCGCTGGACTCGCTGACCAGGCTCGTGCTCGTCAACGCCGTCTATCTGGATGCCACCTGGGAGCACCAGTTCGATCCGAATGAGACAGCCGACGGGCCGTTCACCCTGCTCGATGGCAGTCGTGTGAACGTGCCGATGATGCATCAGACGAGTTCCTTCTCATATGGGACGGGGGACGGCTGGCAAGCGGTGCAGATGCCGTACGTTGGCGACGATCTGGCGATGCTCGTGGTGGTCCCCGACGAGGGACGGTTCACCGATGTCGAAGGGCGGCTCGCCCGTGGTCTGCTCGACGACGCCGTAGCGAGTCTTTTCGGGGCGCAATCCTCGGTGTCGCTGACCATTCCGAGATTCGAGTTCCGTACGCAAGCCGGGCTGAATACGGCGCTTCGCGACCTGGGGATGCGCACCGCATTCGATCGGGACACGGCGGACTTTTCGGGCATGACCACCGAAGAGACGCTGTACATCAGCGACGTGGTCCACGAGGCGTACATCGCGGTCGACGAGGAGGGAACGGAGGCGGCAGCCGCCACCGGAGTGGTGATGCGGACAACGTCCGCGCCGCTCGAAGAGGTGAGACTGACGATCGACCGACCGTTCATTTTCGCCCTCCGGGACGTACCTACCGGTGCCCTGCTCTTCCTCGGCAGGGTCACGAACCCGGAGGGCTGAGAGGACTTCCGGTTCTCGGTGGCGAGGGTCGGCGACCTGCCGCCGGCCACGATCGTGGTGCCTAGTCTGGAGACAGGAGGTGCAACGATGCAGAGAGTTGCGTATGTCCTCATCGGGGCCGGGGCGGTGGCACTCATCGGCTGGTCGGTGAAAGGCTTCTTTCTTGCGAGCGAGATCCCCGTATTCGTCAGAGCAGCCGTCGGCGCGATCGGTCTCGGGGCGCTCATTCTCATCGGCATCGTGCTGAACGACCGATTGTCGGCTGCTCGGAAGGACGACTTCAAGGAGGTCCGGCAATGATCGTCACCACGGCAGACACGATCGAAGGTCGCACGATCGTCAAGACGGTGGGCTTGGTCAAGGGCAACACGATTCGGGCGCGGCACGTCGGCAAGGACATCATGGCGGCGTTTCGCAACATGGTCGGTGGCGAGATCGTCGAATACACGAAGATGATGGGGGAGTCGCGCGAGCAGGCGCTCGCGCGCATGGTCGAAGATGCCGAACAGCAAGGTGCAAACGCCATCGTCAGCATGCGGTTCTCGACATCGATGGTGATGCAGAACGCCTCGGAGATCCTCGCCTACGGGACCGGCGTCGTCCTCGAGTGAATCGGTGGACGTGACCCCCTTTGAACCGGAATCGCTCGCGGAGCGCGAAATACGTGAGGCGATGGAGCGCGGGGAGTTCGACGATCTCGAGGGGAGCGGCAGGCCGATTCCGGGGCTCGACGGCAACTACGATCCGGCGTGGTGGGCACGTGCCTGGGTCCGGCGGGCCCGGGCGCAGGATGCGGCGTGGGAACTGTGCAGACGGATAAGGAAAGAGAAGTTCGCTCGGTTCGACAGCGACACAGATCGACAACGACGCGTCGAAGCGCTGAGCGCCGAGATCGAAGTCGTCAACGCCGACCTCCCTCGCGACGAGCAGATTCCTGTCCTGCACATCGAAGACTTCCAGTAGCCGTGCGCGGATCGGCGGCGGTGTGCGTCGCCTCGCGCACACGTGTTGCTTGCTTTGTGTTTCCTATCGGGACACAGGACCAGCGATCTTCTGGGGTCGGTGGAGAACTCACGAAGGTCTTAAGTTCGTTTCAGGGTGTTTTCACGATCGTGCCTCACAGTGATGCCGTCCCACGAAAGGAGACGACATGAAGAGGGCGCTCACGGTGCTGGCCGTTGCCGCCGTGGTACTCGGGGGAATCGGCTTCGCGGCCACCTCGCAGAGTGCTTCCGCCCAGGAAGCGGACACGACGACCCAGGCTCGACACGTCGGGCCGGTCGGCAGTGTGCTCGACCGACTCGTCGAGCAGAACACCATCACAGCCGACCAGGCACAGGCGATTCGCGATGCCTTGGCTGCAAATGCACCGTTCTCACGTGGTTTCGATCGCCCCGGTTTCGGGCATCCACGCGCAGGATTGGAATCGGTCGCCGATGTACTCGGCATGTCGACCGACGACTTGGTCACCGCCCTTCGGGACGGGCAGACGATCGCAGACATCGCCGGTGACAAGCTGCAGGCGGTGACCGATGCGCTCGTCGAGAAGGCGAACGCTCGCATCGATCAGGCCGTCGAAAACGGCCGCCTCGATGCCGGGCAGGCCGCCGATGCCAAGGCAAGAGCGGCTGAACGAATCAACGCGATGCTCAGCGGTGAGATGCCGCGCGGCAATTGCGAGGGTCCGCGACTCGGTCGTGGCTTCGGCCCGATGGGTGGCGGCCATGCTGGTGGTGGCTTCGGCCCGATGAGCGGCAACGCGTGATCCGGTACGCACCCTTTCCTTCCATGGTGACGCCCCCGAAAGGGGGCGTCACCATCATGCCTCCGGGACGAGAAGCGCAGAAGCGGTACCGTGTGCAAGGCGAAAGGAGATCGCATTGGCAACCGATCCTGTCTGCAAGATGCAGGTCGAGGAATCCACGGCGAGGTGGACCTTCGAGTACGAGGGTGAGAGGTACCACTTCTGTGCTCCCGGGTGCAGGCACGTTTTCGATGAGAATCCCGAACAGTACGTCTTGGACTGAGGTTGGTCGCGATGAGAGTTCTCGTGCTCGGAGGCACCACCTTTTTCGGACGCGCCGTCGTCGAACTCTTGCTCGACCGCGGCGACGATATCAGCGTATTCTCCCGCGGCAACACACGACCCGAATGGTGGGGAAGCATTGGCCACGTCAGCGGTGATCGCACCGACTCCGGGTCGCTGGAGCAGCTTCGTGGTCAAGTGTTCGATGCCGTGATCGACAATATCGCCTATTCCGGAGGGGATGTCGACATTCTGCTGGACGTCATCGCGCCAACGGTCGGTCACTATGTGCTGACGAGCAGCTCGGCCGTCTACAACACCGCTCGCGGCTACCCGCCTTACGACGAAGACGACGTCGATCGAGCGTTTCGTCCGTCCGCCGACGAGGCGGAATCGCCCGGATGGGCATACACGATCGGCAAGCTCACCGCCGAACAGGCCCTCGTCGATCGGACCGACGTTTCATGGACGATCATTCGACCTCCGATCGTCCTGGGTCCCAACGATCCCACCCTTCGGGGATGGTTCTACTTCCAGCGCCTCCTCGACGGCGGACCGCTGCTCCTTCGTTGCTGCGGGGAACGCAGCTTCCGGATCGTCTATTCGCAGGACCTCGCCCGAGGATATGTCAGCGTTCTCGACACACCCGACGCCAGAGGAAGCGTATACAACATCGCGCAACAGGAGGTGGTGCGCATGCGAGACTTCCTCGCCGCTGCGGCGCAGGGACTGGACACACCGCTCGATATCGTCGGGATCACCGAACGGGATCTCTCCCACGTCGCCCTGGAGTACGCCGATCCGTACGATCGGCTATCGAACTTCATCCCATCCGTGGAGCGGGCCGAACGTGATCTTGGCTACCACTCGACACCGTTCAAGGACTGGGTGGGCGAGACCGCGCGTTGGTACCGGGACCATTACGACGGGACGAACTCGAGCGGATATGAACGCAGGGGTGACGAGATCCGTCTCGTCCGTGAACTCTCTTCCTATCCCTGGTGAGTCATCGGTCCAGTTGGGCGAGGAATGTGAGGACGAGCTCGTTGAACGTCTCCGCCTGGTCGATCGGCGTCGCATGGTGCGAGTGTTCCACGACTGCGAGCCGTGCGGTCGGCATTCGGCTCACGAACTCCTGTTTGGCCGACACCGGCGTGTAGTCCTGGTCGGCTGAGACCACCAGCACAGGACAGGTGATCTGGTCGATGCGGTCGGCGACGCTCCAGCCGATGAGGGCCCGTGTGGCCGCCTTGTAGCCGGCCTTGTCGTTTTCCAGAAAGCCCTCCTTGAACATCCGGAGGAACTCTGCCTGGCCCGGCTCCGGAAAGAGCCGGCTACCGATCGTGTCGGCGATCTTGCCCATTGGGAGCAGGTCGACGAGGACCCTGCGTTGCCAGAGGCCGAATCGATCGCGCAGAGTGCTCGGCACGAGGGCCGGTCCCGCGTTGACGGCGACGAGGCTCTTGACACGGTCCGGGTGGTCGACGGCCAGCTGAAAACCGACCATGCCGCCCATCGAGAGACCCACGACATTGACGGCGGGCAGCTCCAGGACGTCCAGAAGCCCCAGCACGTCACCGGCGAACATGGGGACGCTGTACGGACCGGGCGGACGGCCGGTCCGACCATGACCTCGAAGATCGGTGAGGATGACACGATGCCGAGCCGAAAACGGCTCTCGTTGCAGCACCCATCCCTTGCTGCTCGACCCGAGTCCGTGCAGCAACAGGACCGGATCCCCCGATCCGAGTGTCTCGTAGTACATCTCGAGGTCCCCAACGTGGATCATGGTCATGGCAGCGTTCCTTTCTCCGAGGCTCCTGTCGCTTCGCCGGCGAACGCGAGGGCCACCGCAGCCATCAGATGCCAGAGGCCATGGCCCTGGATCGGCGACACGGGGTCACACCACGGCCCACCGGTCCTGCTGAGCGCGTAGACGACGAGCGCACCCGAGAAGATACCGAGAGCGGCGAGCATCCGCCGATCTCGCCGTAGCCTCGAATTCCGAAGTGAACCCACAGCGAAGGCTGCGATCGCCAGAGCGGTCAGGCCGTGCCTTGCCGTGGGAGTGATCCCGATGACGAGACCGGCGGCGGCCACCGTGGCAAGCCAGATCCAAGCCGCTCGACCATCTGGTCGTGAAGACGCCCAGACTGCCAGCCAGGACGCGGTGGCGATCACCGCGAGGGACTCTGCAGCCGGCGCGGGCGCGCCGGCTCCCGCGTGAAGCCAGAAACTCGCCGCTCCGAGAACGACGAGCGTCAGCCCGAACACGAAGGGACCTGTTGCTCTCCGGCGAGCGATGGTCCACACTCCGGCCACGACGAACGCAAGCGCGGTGAACGCCGCCACCGGCTGCGCCGGGAACGTGAGACGAATCAGCTCACAGTCGTGGGGTGACATGGCCCCACGGTACCGGAGCGTGCGCGCCGCCATCTCTCAGGCGCCGAGGGCCGCAGATCCTGCGCAACCTCCAGGAGACCGGCTACGCGACCGTCTTGCGATACACCCGTACGGCGAGTGGTGCGAAGACCACCAGGATGCCCGCGATCCACAGCAGCGACGTGAGGACTTCGCCGGCCACCGTCTGACCTGCCGGGAGCACCCCATTGCCGAGGACCAGTCCCCGGATGGCATTGGTGAGCACGGTGATCGGCTGGTTGTTGGCGAACCCTTGGAGCCACGTGGGGAGTGTCTGGGTCGGAATGAACACCGAACTCGCGAAGACCAGAGGAAACACCGGCAGGAACACTGCAGACTGTGCGGCCTCCGGGTTCTTGACCAGCAGTCCAAGCACGGCCATCACCCACGACAGGCTGAACGCGAAGAGCAGCGCCAATCCCAGTCCCAGAGACATGCCGAGGAAGTTGGTCTGGACCCGGAACCCGATGAGGAAGCCGACGCTGAGCATCAGCGAGATCACGAGCCAGTTCCTCACGAGATCCGAGATGGTGCGTCCGGCCAGCACGGCGGAGCGCGCCATCGGGAGGGAGCGGAACCGGTCGATGACCCCCGCGGAAAGATCCTCGGTGAGCCCGAGCGCGGTCTGCCCGGCCCCGAACGCCGCCACCTGGATGAGGAGGCCGGGAACGAGCCAGTTGATGTAGCTGCCGCCTGCCGCAGGTGGCAGGGCCATGCCGATCGCTCCGCCGAACACATAGTTGAACAGCAGCAGGAACATCACAGGCTGCACGGTTGCAAACAGCAACACCTGGGGCACTCTCACATTGCGTCGCAGGTTTCGCTTGGTGATGACCAGCGTGTCTTTGATGGTGTGAGAGAGCGACATTCTCGTGCGGATGGGTGCGGTAACAGTTGCGGCGGTCATCAGTTTCTCCTCGCAGGACGGCGTGCGCGGTCACCGTTCTTCTCTTCGTGTTGTGCCGTGTGTCCGGTGAGTTCGAGGAACACGTCATCGAGGGTTGGTCGTCGCAGCGCGATGTCTTCGGGAACGACGTTGATCTGGTCGAGGATGCGCACCGTGTCGGTCAACGTTGCAGGTCCGTTCGCGGCCGGCACGACGATCTTGTTCGATTTGGGCTCGAACGTCGGCCGGTAGCCGTTGATGGAGGCCAGCGCCGCCAGCGTTTCCTCACGGCGGTGATCGGCGACCGTAATCTCGACGACTGCTCCGCCCATGCGCTCCTTCAATGCAGCGGGAGTTCCCTCGGTGATCAGCGTGCCATGGTCGAGCACGCCAACCCGATCCGTGAGTTGGTCTGCTTCGTCGAGGTACTGGGTGGTGAGCAGGATCGTCGTGCCGTCATCGACGAGTTCCTTGATCAGATCCCAGAGATCGATGCGACTTCCAGGATCGATCCCGGAAGTCGGCTCGTCGAGGAACAGCACCTGTGGCCTGCCCACTATCGACGCCGCCAGGTCGAGGCGGCGCTTCATACCTCCCGAGTACGTGCGGACGAGCCGGTCCGCGTCGTCGTCCAGGTGGATTCTCTCCAGAACGTCGGCAGCCCTTCGCTTCGCCTCTGCTTTCGACAGGTTGTACAGGCGGCCGACCATCTCGACGTTTTCTCTCCCGGTGAGGTAGGAGTCGACGGCTGCGAACTGGCCGGCGAGTCCCATGCGGGTCCGGGCGGTCCTCGGATCGGCGAGAAGGTCGATACCGGCGATTTCCGCACTGCCGGAGTCCGGTCTGATGAGAGTGGTCATCACCCTGATGAGCGTCGTCTTGCCTGCGCCATTCGGGCCGAGGAGCCCGTAGATGATGCCGGGTTCGACTTCGAGGCTGACGTTGTCGAGGGCGGTCAGGGGACCGTAGGTCTTGACGATGTTCCCTGCGCGCAAGATCGGTCGTGTTGCCATGGCGTATCTTCCTTTCAGCGCCATAGTATTTGTGGTGAGAAACTATACATAATCCACACTGTTGTGAATGTGAACTAGTATGAACGTTGTGAACAACGAAGAGCTGGCAGCCGAGGTGATGAAGCTTCTCAGGGAGCTGTCCAACCAGATGCGGCAGCGCGTCTTCTCCAGACTCGAAGAGCTCGACGTGACACCGCACATGGCATGGGCGCTGCACCACCTTGGTGACGGGATACCGATGGGAACGCTCGCCGACCGGCTGTCGTGCGATGCATCGTACGTAACCGGGATCGCCGACAGGCTCGAGCGCCGCGGGCTCGCCGAGCGCAGGCCGGATCCGACGGACCGACGGGTCAAGCAGCTGGTCTTGACCGACGAGGGGAAGCGGGTCAGGGACATGGTGGAAGGCCGGCTCTTCGAGCAGCCGCCGCTGCTCAGGTTCCTCGACGGCGAGGAACTCGCAATGCTCGAGCGAATTCTCGAAAAGATGCTCGGGTCGAACGGCCCTGAGGCGCACGAGGTTCCCGGATAGGCTCACGACGAGGCCTACCGAGGCTCTCACAGCCAAGCATCGTCGGCACAGATGGCGTTTCAGGGACGGGATCCCGGCGATGCCACGGTCGTCGATGTCGACTCCCGGAGATACGCCTCAGAAAGAACGAGGCGACGGCTCGATCCGGCCGGCGCTCGACGTGGTCCGGCCGACGCAGACCAGAAACGCGTTCAGCGGGGGGGACGGTTCCAAACGGACGACATCATGCGACTTCGGAGACTGTCGTAGATGGGCTCACTACGAAGCAGTGAAGCGGTGAGCACCGCCCCGAATGCCGCAGCCAGCATCGGGACGACCAGGGTCGTCGTTGCCGTCATCTCGACGATGAGGACGATGCCCGTGAGGGGCGCCCGCACGATCACGGCAAAGAGGGTGGACATCCCGACGATGGCGAACGCTGCCACGGTGGTTCCCGGCCCTGAGAGGAACCCTGATGTGAGTCCATGGACGACTGCACCCCACAACGCTCCCACGGCGAGGAGGGGTGAGAAGAGGCCACCCGGTGTTTGCGTCGCGTACGACAGCGGTCCGAGGAAGAAGCGGACCGCGAAGTAGCCGGCCACGGATGCGAGGACGATTCCGCCTCCAAGCACGTGCTCCGTGAGTCGGTCGCCTCCTCCGGTCGCGACCAGCGGGTCGAACCACAGCAGCAGGCCGACGATCGCTCCGATCGCAGCGGACTGGAGGATCGGTGGAACGTTTCTCATCCGGTCGGACAACTCCAGGAAGAAGAGGATGAGCCGGTTGTAGAAGACGCCGACGACGCCGGTGAGCAGTCCGAAGAGGACGAAGATGCCGATGGTCCATCCGCTCGGCGTGCCGATCGGGCCCACGGGGAAGTCGGGGCGGTTGCCGAGGATGAATCGGGATGACATGATGGCAGTCGCCGTGCCGATGAGTGTTACGAGCCCAAGCCGGAGTCGGATCGACTTTGCCACTTCTTCGAACACGAACAGTGCGGCTCCGAGTGGGGCGTTGAAAGCAACGCCGAGGCCTGCCCCGCCGAGAGCCGTTTGCAGGATGCGGATATCGCGCTCACCGAGCCGGAGGCGCCGTCCGGCTTCGGAGCCGATGGCTGCTCCCAGGTGTACGGTCGGACCCTCACGTCCCAGCGCGAGGCCGGCTCCGATGGCGAGCAGGCCGCCGACGAACTTGGCGGGGAGGACTTCCCACGAGGTTGCCGGGATATCGCCGCGCCAAACGGCTTCTACGTCCTGGATGCCGCTTCCCGACACTCGAGGAACGAACACCACGATGAGTCTTGCCAGTGCGGTGAGGCCTACGACGACGATGATGGGAAGGATCCAGCCGGGTCCCGACCAGGTGTGCGCCCACTGCAGAAACGACAACCGGTACTCGTCTGCATCGAACAGGAACTTGCGGAAGTAGCCTCCCGCGATACCGACCAGTATCCCCGCAAAGGCGGCCACCACACTGATCACGATCAAGCCCAGGGTGTCACGCTGGTCCTCCTGCTCCGTCGGTTCCTCAGGATGTGGGGCTGGAGTTGCTGTACTCATTCGCTCGCTGTTCTCTTGCACATTGTGGCGCTGCAGCCACCGATGGAGGCCGTCACCTACGATAGTGGGTGCTCGGAGCGCTCTCAGGTCATAATGAAAGGACCCGCGAAAGGTGGACCCGATGCGATCGCCTGCTTCGAGCCCTTGTGTGTACGGTTCACGGTCAGCCGGCCCTCGACCGGCGGCGACATCCGTGTGAAGAGAGAACTGGGGCTCTACTCGGTCATCACGATCAGCCTTGGCGCGATGATCGGCTCCGGCATCTTCGTGTTGCCGGGCTTGGCCGCCAAGATCGCCGGGCCCGCCGTCATCCTCGCCTACGTCCTTGCAGGAATCGTCGTGCTCCCTGCGGCACTGTCGAAAGCGGAGATGGCGACGGCGATGCCGGAGGCGGGAGGAACGTACGTGTTCATCGACAAGGCGATGGGCCCGCTCATGGGCACGGTGGCGGGCTTGGGCGTCTGGTTTTCACTGATCTTCAAAGCCGCGTTCTCCCTTGTCGGGCTTGGAGCGTATCTCGTGATGTTCTCGGACGCGCCGGTGAAACCGGTGGCGCTGGCCTTGGCCGGCGCCCTGATCGTCATCAACGTCGCCGGGGTCAAGCAGACCGCGGGAGTCCAGAAGACGGTTGTGACCGGTGTTCTGCTCATGCTGGGCATCTTCATCGCGAGGGGCATTCCTCACGTGAACGTCGCCAATCTCCAGCCTTTCCTCGGCGAGGGCTTCGAGGGCTTGATCGTGGCGACCGGAGTGATCTTCGTCTCGTATGCGGGGGTCACCAAGGTGGCGAGCATCGCCGAAGAGATCAAAGATCCCGGTCGGACGATTCCCCGCGGCATCTTGGGCAGTGTCGGCCTCATGATGCTCATTTACCCGGTGGTCGTCTTGGTGATGGTCGGTGTGGTCGGGTCCGGCGAACTGGCCGGAACGGTCGTGCCCGTGGCCGACGCCGCTCGTGCGTTCCTTGGCGAGATCGGCGTCGACGTCGTGTCGGCGATCGCGGTGCTTGCGCTGATCAGCATGGCCAACGCAGGTCTCCTTGCCTCCTCTCGATACCCGTTCGCCATGAGTCGGAATGCCCTGGCGCCCATCGTGCTCCAACGGCTGTCCAGACGTTCGACTCCGTTTGTCAGCATTGTGGTCACGGGGTCGGTGATGCTGTTGCTCGTTGCCTTCGTTCCCCTTCTGGAACTGGCCAAACTGGCCAGTGCCTTCCAGCTCCTGGTGTTCTCCTTCGTCAATGTGGCTCTGATCGCGTTTCGCGAGAGTCTCGTGGACTGGTATCGACCGACGTTCAGATCACCGCTGTATCCATGGACGCAGATCTTCGGAATCGTCGCCTCATTCGGGCTGCTGACACAGCTTGGCGTCGTGCCGTTGGTGGGCGCCGGCGGGATCATCGTCGGGGGATTCGTCTGGTATCGGGTGTTCGGTCGATCCCGGGTCAGCAAGCAGAGCGCGTCGCTCGACGCGCTGCGAGTTCGCACGACCGCCGGTTTGGTCGAGAAGACGAGAGAGAGGCTGCACTCGCCGGGGGCCGCAAGCCTGCTCGTCGTTTTCCACCATGGGGCAACTCCCGATCGGGAGCGGGCGGTCATGGGCGTCGGGCTCCGGCTCCTCGAGCCGGGAGGGCAGTTGTCGGTTGCCCATATCGACACGCAGGACATCGGCCCGACCGTGCCGGTTCCCGATCTACCGGCCGGTGCGGAAGAACTGGACGTCGACGAGCACCAGACACGCCTTCGGCGAGCGGCGCTGATGGACCTCGTTGCACAGCGTACCCCCGAACTCGTCCTGGTCGAGATACCTCCAGCGAGCCGCCGGACCCGGCAGTACATTGCAGATGCCAGGTGGCTGCGGGAGCACGCGGACGCTTCGGTGTTGTTCTTCCATTACCGGGGGATCCGCGAAGTGAACACGATCGTGATCATGGGCTCCGGCGGTCCCGCGGATGTCGACAAGATCTCCCTCGCGCATCGCCTCGCCGAACATGACGACGCGACGCTGCGACTGGTCCACATCCTCGACGAAGCGGCATCCGAAGCGGAAGTGGCGTCGGTTCGCAACTATCACCTCCAACTGAGCGAGCTGACCGAAGTTCGCATCGAGAGCCGTGTGGAGCGATCTGCAGATCTGTTCGGCAATCTCGACCGTTGGACGGAGGGCGCAGACCTGGTGATTCTCGGAGCCGCGGCGCACCCTTCCGCGCACTTCGATCTGTCGGATCGCATCGCCGGTTCGATTCGACACCCGGTGCTGACCGTGTCACCTCGCGTGGCGCATCGCAAGACCTTGGGCCGGCGCGTCCTCGAGCGCATCATCTACTGACGACGCTGCACCGATCTTCCTAGGCTGCGGGTGTGAATCAGATTCGGAGCATCATCCGGCCCCTCCTCGCCGTTTCCGGAGCGCTGCTACGGCGCGTCGTGCGTCGGTTGCTGTGCGGCCCGGCCGTTGCATCGTGGAGCTGGGGCGTGGAGCTGCGGGTCGTTGCCCTGCGGGCCTTCGTGGCCGCCGGTGCCGGGCAGGGAAGCGGGCAAGGTCGCCGACGGTTCGAAGAGCGCCTCGATCCTCCCCTTCCGCGTAGGCTGCGCGGACTCGTGGAAGTCGAGCGGGGCGAGGTCGGCGGGGTGTCCGGCGAGTGGATGCGAAGGACCGGATTCGACGACACGGCCACCCTGTTGTATCTGCACGGTGGGGCCTACATCAGCGGAAACCCGGCGACTCATCGCCAGTTCGCCGCCCGCCTCACGTGGGCTGCGGCGACCAGGACATTTGTGCTCGACTATCGGCTCGCTCCCGAGCACCGCTTTCCGGCCGGCCTCGATGACACGATTGCAGCATATTTGGCTCTCATCTCTTCGGGCGTTGACGCCGAGTCGCTGTTCGTCGCAGGCGACTCGGCCGGCGGGGGGCTCGCTTGCGCGCTGTTGCTGCGCCTGAAGGATGAGGGACGTCCACTTCCGGCAGGGGCAGTCCTGTTCTCGCCCTACACGGACCTGGAGCATACGGGAGCTTCGATCTCCGCCAATGCCGCCACCGACTACCTTCCCCTCACGATGGGAGACGCACAGCCCAACACCCTCTACCTCGGTGACCACGATCCCCGGGATCCGCTGGTGTCACCGATGTACGGTGACTTCAGTGGGCTGCCACCGCTGTTGATCTTCGCCGGGAGTCGTGAGATGATCCTCGACGATTCGATTCGTCTTGCCGAGAAGGCGAGACGAGATGGCGCAGAAGTCACCTTGCACATCGAGCCGGACATGATGCACGTCTGGCCGGCGATCGTCCCGGGACATCCCGCGAGTCTGAGGGCGCTTGCCATCACCGCCGAGTTCGTCAAGTAGCCGTTGACGAGGCGCTTTGCCTGATGTCTGATGCGTGCGGGACGAGTCTCACTTCGTCTTGCCGGCCTCGTCGGTGGGGCTGTCGTCGACGAGAGCCAGGGAGACGTGACTACATCCCGTGCAGACTCGCCGCGCGATTTCGGCCTGGATCGTGACCGCTCCATATGTGTGCTCATGCTCGATCGGGAGTGAGTCTTCGGCCCGGAGCGCCTTGAGCCGATCGAGGGGCCAGACGCCCGTCTGGCGAAGCTGATCTCGGGCGGTCGTGCCGAGGTGTCGCGTCCTCGAAGCGACCCGGTGCAACCCACCCGACCTCATCGGCTCGGCCGTGAGATCGATCTCGACATGTTCCCCAGCCGGCTCGTCATGGCGGCGCGTGCCTCGGGTCTTCGGCGTGACGACGTATTCCGTCGCCGGTCCGACGAGCGGCACTTGCGCGGGGTGTGGTTCCTTCCTGTGTGTCCGTTTCCGGTGAGGCTTCAGGGGACGCATCGCATTCAGGACGAACTCCAATGACTCGAAGAGCTGGGGGTTGGAAGGGAGGAAGTGGATCCTCTCACCGGCGATGTCGAACTCGAACGTCTCTCCGGACAGACGCTTCACTCGAACCTCGGGCAGAGCCCACTCTCCCAAGCTCGTCCGGGCGTGCTTGAGCGTCAGCCGATCGTTTGTGATCTGCAGCACCGCCTTGATTCCCGAGTCGGGGTCATCCGGCAGTCGGACGATCCCGCTGATACGGATCATGGTTCCCCCGTTCGCGCTCAAAGAGATGTTTACGCGCTCATAGCAGTGGCGTCAAGGACTATTCGTTGCAGCCACTCACGGGTGGGCCTTCCGAGCACAGGTCGTGCACGGACCGCGATCGAGTTCGGCCGAGAATCGTCTTCTCGTCAATGCTGGCAGCAATATGTGCGGCCAGCATTGACGAGACTCCTAGTTCAGAATCTCTGCCTCGAACCGAAAGAGACGGACCGGTTCGTTCTCTCCGATGAACGCCTTGCGCTTCGCGATCTCGACTTGCTGTCGAGCGGTCACGATTCCCGGAATGGCGGGGAGCAGGAGGGCCCGGCGTCCGGTGCGACTCTCGACGATGACCCCGTACCGCGATGGATCCAGCTTGTCGATGCCATCCACCGCAACAGGAGGTTCCAGCAAGTAGACGGTCACCTCGAGATCGTCGATGTCGTCGGCGCGGATGGGGGAGAATCGTGGGTCGGACGTCGCTGCGTTCACTGCTTGATGCACGATCTCGGCGCAGAGGCCGGCCTGCGAGGGCACGATACTGCCGACACAGCCTCGCAGCCGTCCTTCGCCGTCGGCACGGTCGTGCAGCGAGACGAAGACCCCCTGAGCAGGTCTGTCATCAGGGCGTTCGGAGACGTCCAGAAGGGTTCCGGTGACCAAGTAGCGACGGATCGCTTCCCTCGCCAGTGTGACGTACGGATGCTCCACGGATCGAACGATACACCTCGTCTTCGGTGGCCTGCCAGAACCGGCCCAGGGCCGTGATCGACGATTTCGCGAAAGCCCTCCGCGAAGCCGGGGGGGCACGGCGCCGTGCCAATCTATCTACGGATACCACGACCCCGGCCGGGGGCACCGGTGCGCGGCGCATGCATTCGAACGCGGGGTGGTTCTTCCAGGAATGACACAGGCAGAACCTGCCACACGGCCATTCGATTTCGCCGAGACGGACCCAGGGATCCAATTGCGGCCCTCGACACCACGCAGGCGAGCCCCTCTCGGGACATAACGCCGTGTCCAAGGCGTTGTGTCCTACTCTGAAGGATCGTGGCACACGAGCAGCGACATCGCCGATTGATCCGTTCGGGCAACGTGACCGCGATGATGGTGGTGGCCGGCTTCGTCGGAGCCGGCTCGGGCCTCGGCGCCGTCATCCTGATCAAGTCGATCGATTACATCACGGAGGCCTTGGCTCGTCTGGGCGAGCTCGTCCCGGTGCCGCAACTGATGCCGCTGGTGGCGATTCCGACGGCGCTCATGACATCGTGGTGGCTCACCAAGAGGTTCGCGCCGGAAGCAGCCGGTCACGGG
Source organism: bacterium BMS3Abin02 (assembly GCA_002897675.1). Lineage (NCBI taxonomy): Bacteria > bacterium BMS3Abin02. The sequence continues at coordinate 80,828 of BDSU01000026.1, forward strand.
GTTCCGCAGATCCTCGCGGCGATCACGGTTGCAGGGGGCAATATCCGCTGGATCGTCGGTCCGCTCAAGGTCCTTGCTTCTGCGATCACGATCGGTGCCGGGGGCACGGCCGGACGAGAAGGGCCGATCGCCCAGATCGGTGCGGGACTCGGATCGTTTGTCGGGCGAAAGCTTCGGCTCTCCGAAGGGGATCTCATCAGCTTGGTCGCCGCAGGTGCGGGTGCCGGGATCGCGGCGACGTTCAATGCTCCCATCGCCGGGATGTTCTTCGCGATGGAGGTGATCCTCGGAAGCTTCTCGGTCCGACATCTACACACGGTGGTCGTTGCGACGGTTGCCGGTGCGGTCGTGAGCCACAGCATTCTTGGTGAAGGGCTCACGTTCGTCGTGCGTCCGCACTCGCTCGGACATCCATCGGAGCTGCTCGCCTACGCAGCTCTCGGGGCGCTCACGGTGGCCGGTGGACTCGTGCTGCTCTGGTCGCTGGACTTCTGGGAAGAGAAGCCGAATCTGCTGATCGGCTGGCGCCGTCCGCTCCTCGTCGCCTTCGCTGTCGCCATCCCCGTCGCAATCTTTCCCGAGATCGCCGGGACCGGACAGGCATTCATCTCGAAGATCCTGAATGGGCAGGTGAGCTCGGCGTGGTGGCTCCTCGTGATTCTCGCCGTCATCAAACCCATCGCCACCGGGGCGACTTTTGGTGCTCGAGGATCCGGAGGGATCTTCATGCCGAGTCTCTTCATCGGCGCCACCCTCGGGTACGGATTCGCCCACGTTGTCGGCTCGATCTGGAGCATCTCGACGCTGCAGCCGGAGGCGTTCGCGCTAGTCGGCATGGCGGCGGCCTTCACCGCGGTGGCGAGAGCTCCGCTGACGGCCATCCTGATCGTGTTCGAGGTCACCGGCGACTACGGGCTGGTGCTGCCGCTGATGGTTGCAGTCGCGGTCGCGATGCTCCTCGCTCCTCGCTTCTATCCCGAGAGTGCCTACACGAAACCGTTGACGAGGATGGGTATCTGGGTGACACGTGGGGGAGAGATCGATCTGCTGGATTCGGTGCGGGTCGGGGATGCCATGACGAAGAAGAGCATGGTGGCGCACCAGGACCTCACGCTGGCCGAGCTGCAGGGCGTTCTCGACCGCGGGAGACACCACGGCGTGCCGGTGGTCGACGATCACGGGAACCTCGTGGGTGTCGTGACGGTCACCGACATTCTGCGGGCAGGGGGACCGTCCGACCAGGTCACCGTCAGGGAGGCGATGACCCCCAAGCCGGTCACCGTGACTCCCGAGACGCCGGCATCAGAGGCGCTCGAACGGATGGCTGCGCTCGGTGTCGGTCGGATCCCCGTTGTCGACAACGAGGACCCACGACACCTCCTTGGGATGTTCCGAAGAGAGGATGCGGTCAACGCCTACCACCGGGCGAGGGGGGCCGCCGCACGACAGGCTGCCGAACTCGAACACCTCCGGTTGCGGACCAGGATCGGGGCGCACTTCTTCGACTTCGTCGTCCCTGCCGGATCGATGGCGGTCGGACGCCAGGTCAAGGAGATCCCATGGCCCGAGGGGTGCCTCGCCGTGTCGGTCGTTCGGGAAGGAGAGGTGCTCGTCGCCCAGGGTGCAACGGTCCTCAAGGCGGGAGATCGTGTGACCTGCTTCGGGGACGATCGAATGCGTGATCGGCTGCTGCAACGTCTGCGGCCGGAAGAGCAGGATGTCGAGCCTCCCGAGGGAGGCCCGACATCCGAATCCGAGTGAGGGTGCTCTCTCGTCGGGCGTGGTTCAGCTTCCGGTGGGCCGCTCGCCGATCGTCACCGTGACGGTGCCGCGTTCACTTCCACGGACGTACTCGACGGAGACCTTCTCTCCCGGGTCCGTCTGATCGATCGCAGCGATGAGATCCTGAGCGTTGGTGATCTGTGTGTCTCCAATCTTGACGATCACGTCGTACTTGAGGAGCCCTGCGTCGTCCGCCGGGCTGCCCGCGACGACCTTGCCGATCAGTGCACCGTCTTGCACCGAGATGTGCAGTTCTTTGGCTGCCGCGGGCGTGTTGTCGGTGATGGCGACGCCGAGGAATGGCTCTCCGACCCCGCGTCGGAAGCGATCCAGCGCCTGTTTGGCGCTGTTGATGGGGATTGCGAAGCCGACGTTCTGTGCGTTGCCCGCAATGGCCGTGTTGATGCCGATGACCTCACCCGCTGCGTTCAATAGTGGCCCTCCGGAGTTCCCGGGGTTGATGGCGGCGTCGGTCTGAATGGCGTCTTCGACAACGCCTTGCGCCGTCTTGATCTGACGATGTAGCGCGGAGATGATGCCGAGGGACACGGTCGGTTCGGAAGCGTTGAGCGCCAGGGCATTGCCGATCGCAATTGCCGGATCGCCGACCTCGATGGTGTCGGAGTCGCCCAGCGGCAGTGGAGTCAACCCCGTGGTGTCTTCGACTTTTAGAAGGGCGAGATCACGATGCGGCGCCTCTGAGACGACCGTCGCGGGGCGAGCTTTCCCGTCCCTGGATGTCACCGTGATCTTCGAAGCCCCTTTGACGACATGGAAGTTCGTCAGAATGTGGCCTTGGTCATCGATGACCACTCCGGTACCTGCTCCCACAGGCACCTCCTGGGGGTTGCCGTAGAAGTCGGTCAGGACCTGATCTTGCGTTACGGCGACGACTCCTCCCTCGACCTTCTTGACGAGTGGGGAGATGTCGAAGAGCCCGTACTGGCCGACGGTCGGAGCGGCCGTCGTCGTGACTTGCGCCGTCGTGGAAGTTGTCGATGTTGCGGATTCCGGAACAGCGCATGAGCTCGCGGCGACCAGCAGAAGCACCACGGCGATGATCGAGATGAGACGTTTCATGATCGACTCCCCTATTTCGTCCAGAGGGGCAAAGGCTACGAACGTGCGAGCGCTTCGAGTCCCGAATGGCCCGATTCTCAGCAGGTTCTACTGAGATTCTTAGCATGTCTTCACATTGGCGGCTCGCTTCGCTCGCCGTACCGGGTATCTCACACGGCGACGACGTATCGATGCAAGACCGCGGGGCGGGCGTGACGGGTCAGGCGCAGGCCTTCCGTCACTACCCGGTGCGCCGAGGCGGAGAGTCCCACGAATGGCGACATGCGGTCGTCGAGTAGCGTGCCAGGTGGTGCCCGGCGGGGTCGGAGTCCGGAGTAGCATCCCGTCGGTGTCCGTGCCAACCATCCTGCTGCTGCTCGCCACCGGACTGGTTGCCGGCTTCATCAATACGGTCGCCGGAGGCGGGTCGGTCGTCTCCCTGCCGGTGCTCGTCGAGGTCGTTGGGGCGAGCGTGGCCAACGGAACGAACCGTGTTGCCATCTTGATGCAGAACATCGTCGGTGCGGCATCGTTTCACCGGGGCGGCAAAGTGCCATGGAGGTTCGTCGGCGCGCTCCTCGCACCGATCATCACGGGGGCGGCCGCCGGGGCGTGGGTGGCGACGTTGGTTCCCGCCGAGGTCATGAAGCGGATCTTCGGCCTGGTGATCATCCTGGTGGCACTGTCGGTACTCGTCCGACCGTCACGCTGGATGCGCGAAGGCGAGCCAAAGCTGAGAGAGCCATGGCGAAGCCTTGCTTTCTTCGGGATCGGTCTCTATGGGGGATTTGTCCAGGCCGGTGTCGGTTTCCTGCTGCTCGCCGCCCTCGTTCTCGGCGGCGGGCTGGGTCTGGTACGCGGGAACGCGGCAAAAGTGGTGACGGTTCTCGTCTACACCCCTGTCACGCTGTTCCTGTTCGCAAGAGCCTCACAGGTCGATCTCGGGGTGGGCCTGATCCTCGGTGTCGGCAACATGGGCGGGGCGCTCGTCGCTTCGCGTTTGGCGATCAAGAAAGGGGCCGGCTGGATCCGATGGGTGCTTGTGGTCGCTGCCGTCGCGGCAGCGACCAGGATGTTGTTCTGAACGATCCGGACACCGATACGGACCAGATTGTGGCTCTCGCCACACGGACAACGGCGGGAATGGATGGCAGGTCTACTTGCGGATTCTCGACGCACGTCGCGCACGGATCTTGGGCGTTGTGACGTCTTCGATAGTGACGAACGCGTGTGGGTTGATCGTGCGGACGATCGAGAGAACATCCGCAGCCCGCCTGCGGGGGATGACGGTGAACGCAAGACGGACATCGCCCTTGCTGCCTTCCGCGTTCACCACCGTCACCGCGAATCCGGCGTCTCTGAGGGCAGGGGCAACCTCCGGGGTCTCGAACGGTGTGATGACGCGCATGACACTCTTGCCCAGGGCGATCTTGCGCTCGAAGGTGGAACCAAGGACGGTTCCTGCTCCAAAACCTGCCGCGAACGCCACCAACCGTACCGGTGAGTCGAGATTGGAGAAGACGAGTCCTGCGGCAATCGCCCACGTCAGCGATTCGAAGAATCCCAAGAAGCCGGCGATCCATCGCTCACCTCGCACCACCATGACGATACGCACGGCCCCGATGGAAACATCGATCAAGCGCAGTCCGAAGATCAGAAGGGCGCCAAGAAACAGGGGCATGAGAGGGAGTCTATCGCTTGGGCGATTCCGACCCTGTCTGCAATCATGGCGGTCTCATGAGATACAGATCCGTGCTCTTCGTGGTCGTCTTCGCCATGTTTGCATCCGCGTGCTCGAGCGGATCGGTGGAGACCACGATCGCGACGTTCCCTCCGCCGACACGAGTGGCAGGCTGTGGCGATGTCTCCTTCATCATCCCGTCCTCGTCGGACGCGACCGTCATGATGGGAAGGGTGTACACGTTTCTGAAGAAGGAGAAGCCTGAGATCGTGGGCACGCAGTTCGACGCGACGCTGCTGCAGATCACGAGAAAGCGCGGCTTCGATCTGATCACCGTGCAGTTCAGTGGGGACTTGGGACTGATCCTGTTCGTTCAGGAGCCCGTAGCCGTGTTACACATCGGCTGGGAGGGACCCGCCACGAGTCAGGACGAGATCCGTGCGCATTTGGCCGAGACGTACCCGGATCTTCCCGCCGACATGATTCAGTGCCATGATCTGAGCTACTTCACCGCCGGGTAGCAGCGGGCCGGTGTTTCGTGTTTCGCACTTCGTAGCGCGACACAGCAGTGATTCAGGATCGCAGGGCGGCTCAGGCACAGACCTTCCCACGTGAACGGTCGTCGCGCCGCGTGGCATGGAGTGCTCGGCGGGTTCCTGATCCATCGACCACCTCCACATCGGCCTTCCTGATAGGGTGCCCATCGAAGGAGGGAGCGGACATGGCGATCCCCAGGCCGAGTTTCACCGTCGGGATCGAAGAAGAGTACATGCTCGTCGATCTCGAGAGCCGGGATCTTGTGAAGGATCCACCGCCGTCGATGATGGCAGAGTGCAAGGAGCTTCTACAGGGGCAGGTCTCTCCCGAGTTCCTGCGGGGCCAGATCGAAGTGGGCACCCAAGTCAGTCGTACGGTCGGGGAGGCGCGCAGGGACCTCGCCCGACTTCGCAGAGTGGTGTCCGACGTCGCTCTTCGCCACGGCATGGCGCCGATCGCCGCGTCGACGCATCCGTTCGCGAGATGGGGCGAGCTGTTGGTCACCGACAAGACACGCTATCGACTCCTCCTACGGGAACTGGAGACCGTCGTCCGGCGGCTCGTGATCTCCGGCATGCATGTTCACATCGGAATCGACGACAACGACCTACGAATCGACCTCATGAATCAGTTCTCATACTTCCTGCCGCATCTGTTGGCTCTGAGCACGTCGTCGCCGTTCTGGCATGGGGGCGACACCGGCCTCAAGAGCTATCGATCATCGGTGTTCAAGTCGCTGCCGCGGACCGGGATCCCCGTCAACTTCACGAGCTGGGGTGAGTATCAACGGCACGTCGATGTGCTCGTCGATGCGGGCCTCATCGAGGACGCCACGAAGCTGTGGTGGGATATTCGCCCGAGTGCCCGGTATCCGACGCTCGAGATGCGAGCCACCGACATCTGCACCCGTCTGGACGACGGCGTGGCGCTCGCAGCTCTGACGGTGTCGCTCATGCACATGCTCTACCGGCTCCGCAGTGAGAACAAGCGGTGGCGCATCTATGCGCGCATGCTGCTCGAAGAGAACATGTGGCGAGCACAGCGTTACGGGATCCACGCACCCCTGATGGACTTCGGTCAAGGCGCACTCGTCCCGATCCCCGATCTCGTCGACGAAGTGATCGAGATGGTCCAGGAGGACGCACAATCGCTCGGATGCTGGGATGAGGTGCTCGGCCTGAGAGAGATCCTCGTGCGTGGGACGAGTGCCGACCGCCAGGTCGCCACGTATGAGGCGGCCCTCGCGCAGGGTGCGGAAGAGTCGGAGGCCCTCCAGGCGGTCGTCGATTTCCTCATCAGAGAGACGGTGACGAGCCTGTAGTGTCTTCGGTGACGTTCGGGGTGTCGATACCCTTCTTGCGTGAGAGCCCCGCGCCATGGGCAGGGGGGGAAAGGGGCTGCTCGGCGTTCCTGGCCGGCAGAACGCCGCAAAGATTGCCGGTCGAGGCACCAGGTTCGCCGCAGCCGGCCATCGGTATTCGACCGTCGGGGTTGCGGCCGCGCCCCCACCGAAAACGCGGCGCCTTGCGTAACGGCCCTGGCCTACTTCTCCTTGCTCTGGGCGTCCAATACGGCGATCGCCGTGAGGTTCACGATGTCGCCGACCTCTGCGTCACGTTGCAGCACGTGCACCGACTTGGAGAAACCGGTGAGGATCGGTCCGATCACTTGGGCCTCACCCAGTGTCGAGAGCAGCTGGTAGGCGGCGTTTCCCGCCGCCAGGTTCGGGAACACCAACACGTTTGCTCTTTCACCGAGACGGTTGAACGTGTGCTGGCGGGCCAGCAACGCCGCATCCACGGCAGTGCGCGCATGCATCTCCCCGTCGACCGGCAGCCCGGGCCGGCGGTCCCAGCAGATCTGGACTGCTTCACGAACCCTGTCCGGTTCCTCTCCCGAAGCAGAGCCGAAGTTGCTGTACGAGAGCAGAGCGACCCGAGGATCGGTGTCGAACGTCTCACTGACGAAATCGGCGGTGGAGAGAGCGATCTCCGCCAGCTGCTCTGCAGTCGGCAGGATGTTCACCGCGCAGTCGGCGAGGAAGTACGGTTGGCCCTTGACGAGTACCGCGTAGATGGCCGAGACGATCGACCGTCCCTCCTGGAGCGGCAGCACCTGTAGGGCCGGGCGAACGGTCGTCGGGTAGTACGTTGTGAGGCCACCCAGTTCGGCGTCGGCATCCCCCTGTTGCAGCATCATGGCGGCATACATGTTGGGATCGAGGATTGCCCTTTGGGCATCCGCCGGAGCCATCCCCTTGCGGCCGCGTAGCCGGTACAGCTCCTCTGCATAGCGGGCGCACGTTTCCGGCTCGTCATGCGGATCGAAGATCTGGATTCCGTCCAGTGATATGTCCTTGTCGGCGGCGACCGACCTGATCCTGTCGAGGTTTCCGAGGAGCACAGGGGTGGCGATCTCCTCGTCGTGGACGCGTCTCGCGGCCCTGATGATCCGGATGTCGGCACCGAGGGGGTAGACGACTCGTTTCGGATGGGCCTGCGCCTTTGTCGTGACCGTGTGTGTCAACCCGTACGATGCCTGGAACCGGGACCGCAGCTGCTCCCGGTATTCGTCGATGTCCGTGTACGGTTTGCGGGCCAGGCCTTCCTCGATCGCTGCCTGGGCGACGGCAGGCGCGACATGCCACAGCACCCTGGGATCGAACGGCTTCGGGATGATGTAATCCTCTCCGAAGGCCAGGTGGTCGATGTTGTAGGCCTTGAGCACCGATTCGGCGACCGGCTCCCTGGCCAGGTCGGCGAGCGCATGAGAGGCGGCGACTTTCATCTTCTCGCTGATTCCGGTTGCCCTCACGTCGAGAGCTCCGCGGAAGATGAACGGGAAGCCGAGAACGTTGTTCACCTGGTTGGGGTAGTCGCTCCGGCCTGTGGCGACGATCGCGTCGGGTCTGGCTTCGCGCGCGTCCTCGTAACGGATCTCCGGGTCCGGATTGGCGAGAGCGAAGATGATCGGCCGGTCTGCCATCCTCGTTACCATTTCTTTGCTGACCACGTCTGCAACCGAGACTCCGATGAAGCAGTCGGCGCCGATGAGTGCATCCGCAAGCGTTCGTTTGTCGGTCGGACGGGCGAACTCGGCCTTGTGGCCTGTCATGCCTTCGGTGCGTCCCTCGTAGATGACACCCCGGGAGTCGCACATGAGGATGTTCTCTGGTCGAACACCGAGACGTTCGAAGAATCTCGCGACGGCGATACCGGCGGCTCCCGCGCCGTTGAACACGACCCTCGTTTCCTCGATCCTGCGCCCGGTGAGGTCCAGGGCGTTGAGGAACCCTGCCCCGGCGATGATCGCCGTGCCGTGCTGGTCATCGTGGAATACGGGGACGTCGAGACGCTCCTTGAGGGTGTCTTCGATCAGGAAACATTCGGGCGCCTTGATGTCCTCGAGGTTGATTCCGCCGACGGTCGGTTCGAGGAGTTCACAGAAGCGGATGATGTCCTGCGGATCGAGGCTGTTGACCTCCAAGTCGAACACGTCGATGTCGGCGAACCGTTTGAAGAGAACAGCCTTGCCCTCCATGACGGGCTTGCCTGCCAACGGACCGATGTTTCCGAGACCGAGAACGGCAGTTCCGTTGCTGACGACGGCCACCAGATTGCCTTTGTTCGTGTAGTTGAAGACGTCTTCGGGTTTCTTGGCGATCTCGAGACATGGCTCGGCGACGCCGGGCGTGTAGGCGAGGCCCAGGTCGCTTTGAGTGGCCGTCGGCTTGGTTGGGCGTACTTCGATCTTTCCCGGACGACCTTTCGAGTGGTACTCGAGCGCTTCACTGAAGTGCTTACCTTCCGGCATGACAGGGCCTCCTCGCGCTTATGGCCGGAAGCCTACTGCGGGCCGGAGGCGGCCTGCTCCACCGGAGTCCATGCAGCGAACAGACGACAGGCAGAGCCACCAGGTCCGCCCCACGGTCTTGGGTCGATGTCGGGCCGCGACGGCGAGGTACAGATACGAAGTGCAAGGGTGAAGCGGGCCTCAGAGCCCGCCACGCCCACGCGATGAGGGTATGGCTGCCGATATCCGGGCGGGAGAGCGGGTTCTCGGATAGCCTGACCGGATGAGCAGCATCGACTTTCCTCGAAGGTTCCTGTGGGGGACGGCAACCGCGGCACACCAGGTCGAAGGTGGCAACTGGAACAACGACTGGTGGGCGTGGGAGCACGACCCGGCCTCACCGTGCGTCGAGCCGTCCGGTGACGCCGTCGATCACTACCACCGGTACCGCGAAGATCTGGGCCTCCTCGCAGACCTCGGATTCAACGCGTACCGGTTCTCTCTCGAATGGAGCCGGCTGGAACCCGAAGACGGCGAGGTTTCGTTGGCTGCGCTCAACCACTACCGCAGGGTCATCGAGGCGTGCCACGAAGTCGGCCTTCTACCGGTGGTCACGTTTCATCACTTCACGACTCCCCGGTGGGTTGCGGCGCGAGGGGGATGGGGTGCCCCCGACACGGCCGACCTGTTCGCCCGCTTCGCCCAGTGGGCGGCCGAGGGTCTCTCCGACCTACTCTCGATCGTCTGCACGATCAACGAGCCGAACATCGTGGCGACGATGGGCTTCCTCACAGGGGTTTTCCCTCCAGGCCTCCAGGATCCCGGCGCCCGTGAGCGTGCAAACGGCGTACTCATCGATGCCCATCACAAGGCGGCGGCTGCCATCCGCCGGGCTGCGCCTGGCTGTCGGGTGGGACTCACCCTGGCAATGTCGGAGTGGACTGCTGTCGACGGCGGAGAGGAGACTCTCGACGAGCTGAGGGGCCCGATGGAGGACGTGTTCCTCGAAGCAACGCGTGTCGACGATTTCATCGGGGTACAGACCTATTCCCGGAACCGGATTTCGCCGGCGGGCTACCTCGGGCCCGAGCCGGACGCGGAGCTGACACTCATGGGATACGAGTTCCGTCCTCAGGCGCTGGAAGCGACGATCCGAAGGGCGGCCGGAGTGACTGGACTGGCAGTATTCGTCACCGAGAATGGAGTTGCGACAACGGACGACCGGCGTCGAATCGAGTTCGTTCGGCGAGCCCTCGAGGGTGTTCACCGGTGCATCGAAGACGGGATCGAAGTGCTTGGGTACACCTACTGGAGCGCGCTCGACAACTTCGAATGGGTACTGGGTTACGGACCGACGTTCGGGCTCATCGGTGTCGACCGTGGAACGCAGCAGCGGTCTGTCAAGGCGAGCGCGCGATGGCTCGGAGGGGTTGCACGGGCAAACGCGTTGGGCTGAGCACCGATACCGCCGCTTCGCGCCGTACCATCCGGGACATGAATGCCTTTACGCTCAGTGATGAGCTGCTCGACGAACTCCTTCAACTGTCCCCGATTGCCTGCACGTATGCAGGCATCACAGGCAGAGACCACTTGTGGGATGACTTGAGTCCCGGCGGCGTGGCCCGTCGCAAGGCGCTGCTCGAACGCTACCGGGACGCATTCTCCACACTGCCGGATGGCGAAGATCGATGGGAACGGCTCGCTGCGCGAGTCGCAGCGGCGTTCATCGATGAGCAGATCGATCTGCTCGATGGGGAAGAGCATCTTCGCCATCTCAACAACATCGCCTCGCCTTTTCAGGATCTGCGGCGGGTTTTCGACATCATGGACAAGACCACCGATGAAGGGTGGGACAATGTCGTTGCGAGACTCCGGACGATCGGTACTCCGCTCTCGGGATATCGGGCCTGCCTGGAGGAGGGGATATCGAAGGGCTTGCCTGTTGCCCGGCGCCAGGTCGAAGCGGTGATCATCCAGGCCGGAATGCTGACAGGAGAGGAATCATCGTTCAGGCGGCTTGCCGACGAGCTCGCCGAATCATCTGCGGCGACATCCGATCGGGTTGCGGCACTCCGCGAGGCGGTTGACGAGGCGACGGGAGCAGTTGCGGATTTTGCGGAGTACCTCGCGGGAACCTACCTGCCGAGCTCCGCAGCCGTGGACGCCGTGGGCGAGAACCGCTACGTGCGCGCCGCCCGCCGGTATCTCGGCACGACCATCGATCCCCGCGAGGCCTACGCATGGGGCTGGACCGAGGTTCGCAGGCTCAGAGAGGAGATGATCGAGACAGCGGCAGAGGTCGACGCCGCCAGGCCTCTCGATGCCGTCATCGAGACGCTGAGAACCGACCCGACCCGCTGCGCCCAGAGCCCCGATGAGTTCGTCTCGTTCATCGAAGGCCGGCTACACGAGGCCGTCGCCGACCTCGACGGGCGTGTCTTCGACATTCCCGACCCGGTCAAGCGAGTCGATGTCAAGATCGCGCCGCCGGGCGGTGCCCTCGGCGCCTACTACCTGGAGCCGAGTGAGGATTTCTCGCGGCCGGGCAGCGTGTGGTGGTCGACGGGAGGCAAGCAAGTGCTTCCCCTGTGGGACGAGGTCACTACCGCCTATCACGAAGGATTCCCCGGTCATCATCTTCAGGTTGGCGTAGCGCTCTCCCTCGCAGGCCATCTGAGTCGTTTGCACCGCCTGCTGATCTGGTATCCAGGCTACGGAGAAGGTTGGGCCCTCTATGCGGAGCTGCTGATGCACGAACTCGGGTACCTGGACAAACCCGAGTACGTGCTCGGGATGCTGGCCGCGCAGATGCTGCGTGCTTGCCGGGTGGTGATCGATATCGGCTCCCATCTCGATCTGGCCATCGCCGACGAGGCCGTCTTTCATCCCGGCGAGCGCTGGACCTTCGAGCTGGCGGTGGAGATGCTCACCGATTTCGCCTACCTGGCTCATGACTATGCGGAGTCCGAAGTGACGAGGTATCTCGGATGGCCGGGGCAGGCGATTTCCTACAAGGTGGGGGAGCGGCTGATCCTCGACCTCCGGGATCGACTCAGGCGTCGAATGGGTGACGCGTTCGACATCAAGGACTTCCACAACCGCGTCCTGGGTTCAGGCCCTGTTGGACTCGACCTGCTGCGCCAGATCGTCCTGGAGGAAGACGGCAGCCGGTAGCCGGCAGGCCATGACCGAGGTCTTCCGGCAACCGGGAACGCCTACCTGCACGCCTTGGACAGAACCGGATACGGGTTCACAGCGTCTCCGCTGTCGGGGTGGACCTCGAAATGAACATGCGGTCGCGAACCGATCGCGTTGCCGCTGTCGCCCACATAGCCGATGATCTGACCGGCGGCGACGGCTCCGGCGGCACCGAAGTGGTCGAGATGGCTCGCGATGTAGAGCGTTCCATCGTTCGCGAGGAGGTTGACCTGGAACCCGCCGATCGACCCGGTCACCTGCCGGACGATGCCGCCGACAGGAGCCAGCACAGGTGTTCCCCTGGAAGCAAACAAGTCGTTTCCCGTGTGGAAACGACCTCCAGACCTCGGGAAGCCCCAGTCGTTGAAGAAGGTTGCTCCCGCGACGGGGCAGAGCCAGGCGCCTTCGCTCACGGTGAGCACGGTGCCCGCCGTGATCAGATTCGGGTCCTTGATTGCGTTCGTGTCCACGAGCCGATCCACCGATGTCGCGAACCGCAGGGCGATCGCGCTCAGAGTGTCTCCGCGCCGGACCGTGTAGGTCTGAGACTCGCGGACCTCCGGATCGAATGCAGCCGTGTCGGTGCCGACCTCGAGCCTGGCCCCAACGTAGATGCGGTTCGGGTCGGTGATGCCATTGGCTCTGGCCAACCGCTCGACGGTGATACCCAGTTGCTTCGCGATGCCCTCCAGCGTGTCTCCCGCCTGCACGATGTACGCTTTGTCGTTCGGGATGATCAGAACCTGGCCGACGGCGATCGAGTTTGGGTTCTCGATGTGATTGGCGTCGACGAGTGCCTGCACGGTTGTCCCGTTCCGCGCGGCGATTCTCGACAGTGAGTCTCCTGAAACCACGACATAGGTCGCCGTGGTCGCGGCCACGGCAAGCACCATGGTCGCGAGTGCGCCGACGACTCGTAGATTTCTTCTCATTGCCTCAGGTTTCGGCGGTTCCCGAGGCTCCCTTGAGGCCTGTGCCGGCTCTGAGCTGCCCGCAGGCCGCGTCGATATCCTGGCCGCGGTTCCTGCGTTTGGTGGCGTTGACACCGGCAGCCCTCAAGCGGGCGACGAACTCGTCGATGCGAGAGGAGGGAAGCATCGGTGACAATGGCGTCGGGTTGAGCGAGATCACGTTGACGTGAGCCCGCAACCTTCGGGCGATTGCGGCGAGGCCATGGGCCTGTTCGTCGCTGTCATTGACCCCTTCCATGAGGGCCCACTCGATCGAGATGCGGCGATGCTTCTTCTCGAAGTACGCCGCGGCGGCGGCCTCGACGGCGGCCAGCGGGTATCGGGAGTTGATGGGGACCAGCGAGGTCCGGAGTTCGTCGTCGGCGGCGTGGAGACTGATTGCGAGGTTGACGGGCCAGGGCTCTTCGGCGAGGCGGGTCATCCCCGGGACGATGCCCACGGTGGATACGGTGAGCGACCGGGCCGAGATTCCCATCTCGTCGATGATCCGGCGGATCGCTTCGCGAACCTGCTCGTAGTTGGCCAGAGGCTCTCCCATCCCCATGAAGACGACGTTCGTGAGCCGGCTGGGCACGTTCGGCATGCCGGAGCTTCGAAGGTGGGCTCGGGCGAACGCCACCTGGGCGACGATCTCACCGGCTTCGAGATGCCGCTCGAAGCCGAACTGGCCTGTGGCACAGAAGGTGCAGCCGAGAGCGCAGCCTGCCTGAGAGGAGATACAGACCGTCGCCCTGTCCTTGTAGCCGATCAGCACCGCTTCCAGCGCTGCACCGTCGGGTGCCCTGAACAGCCACTTGACCGTTCGCCCACCGTCGGCCGACCGTGCAACCTCCACGGTGAACGGCCACAACTCGAGGGTCGCTCTGACGTCGGTGGGCAGATTGGTCATTTCCTGCACGTCGAGGACCGGCGTCCTGTACAGCCAGCGTCGGAGTTGATCGACGCGATACGAGGGCTGGCCCGGAAGCAGGTCGCCGAGATCGTCGGGATGGGTGAGGTATGGCACCGATTCATGGTAGGGATTCGAGAACCTAGACTCGCCGCCATGCATCGGCTTCCATCATTGCGCGGGTTGTCCTGGGGGAGAGACGACGACTCGATGAGTGCCGTGGACCTGACGAGCATGTGGGTCGCCATCACGCTTGGAGTCCCCGTCGCCGTGGTTGGGTTCGAACTGATGGTCAGTCCGGCGTTGGGTGGGCTCGGCCTGTCGGCGGCGCAGCTCCTGTTGGCGCTTCCACTCGGTGTCGTCGTCGCCGTCGGTCTGCTGTGGGCGTCCGCCCGGCCGGGCGCTGCCTACGGTGAAGGCACTGTCCTCATGCTCAAACCCGCACTCGGCGTGTTCGGAAGCTGGATCTACTTTCCCGTCCATGTCGTGCTGATGGTCGTGCTGGCCGCGCTCGAGCTGCGAGTAGTGGGAGTCGTGCTCGACGCCGGCTTCACCGGCCTGGGTTTCCCCATAGGCGTCAACGTTGGAATCATCCTCTCGGCGGTTCTTGCGTTTGGTCTCGGAGCGGCCGGGAGGCCTTGGCTGCGATGGTGGGTCCGCAGAGTCGCCTTCTGGGGTGGTCTCGGCTCGGCGCTGTGGGTTGTGTGGAGGCTCGCCGCGGATGTCGACATCACCGGCATCCGCCTGCAGTCACCGTCTCCATCGTTCTGGCTCGGCGTCGACATGATTGTCGGACTCGCGGTGCTGTTCTTTCCACTCGTCGTCGATACCGCACGCTCCATGCGTGATGAGAGCGCCGCGTCCGCGAGTGTGGGAGCGGGATTCGGAGTTGCAGCATTGCTCATCCTGATGGCGGGAGGACTGGCGGCGGCCGCAGCGCCGGGGGTGGTCGATCCCGGATTGATCATCGTCAAGTTCGGGGGCCCCGCACTCGGCGTGGTCGGTGGGCTGGTTCTGCTGGCCTGGACGATCGGGAGTGAAGTCGACCAGCCGGCCTTGTTCCTCGTAATGCCGACACAGGCGCTGCGATCATTCGATGTTCGGCTCTCCCGATCGCTCGGGGTGACGTTGGGCCCCCTTGTTGCCGCACTCGTGGCCATGTTCACGGACACTCGAGACCTGTTCGGGGTGATCAGCTTCCTCATCAGCGTCCTCACTCCGATCCTCGCGGTGTTCCTCGCCGACTACTTCGTCGTCCGCCGACGCGCGTACCTTTCGCGTGATCTGTATCGGACCCGTGGCGCCTATCGCGGCGTCAACGTCGCGGCAGTGCCGGCGATCGTTCTCGGGTTCCTCGCTTTTCAGTGGGCCAGTCCGGTTGGTGCGCACTGGTGGGTCGATGGGGTCCTCTCGGTGCTCCCGGGAGCACCGTTGGCGCAGTTCGGCATTCCGGCGGTGGCCACGTCCTTCCTGGCCGCCTTCCTCACGTATGTCGCTCTCGGTCACTTCACCGTCAGGCAGGCGGCATACGTCTCCAAGATGCGGATCTAGTGCCCGTCGACCCCCCTGTTCTGCGAACCCAGGGCTCGTAGATGCGCTGGGCGCATCCCTGAGCCCTGGGTTCGGGGGAACGGGAGGGTCGCGCTACGAGATGTGTGCCGCTCCCACCAGCAAAGGCAAGGACCCGTCAGGTTGCGGCAGAGCGTTGGCCGGCCTCCGCGATCCAAGCTTCGACGCGTGATTCCGGCACGTTGAGTTGTTTCGCCAGGACGGCAGGGTCGGCTTGTGCAAGAGCTTGCAGCGTGGTGATTCCCTGCTGACGGAGCCGGGATGCGAAAGCGTCGCCGACCCCCTTGATCACGGTGAGGTCATCGGCCTCGGGCGTAGGATCGACCCGGAACGTCGGGGGTTCAGGTTCGCGAGGGAGTGCAAGGGAGATCAGACGGTCCCGCATGAGCCACACGGCCGCCCCCAGACCGGCGAGAAAACCGGTCAGCTTCATCAGTCGCTTCATACGGTAGAGCTTACTCGGTTCTGGGTCCCTGATACGGGGACCCGGAAGAGCCGCCGGTCGGCTCTTGCCGGATGCCGGCTACTTGTCGCCTTTGTAGCACGTCCAGTGGGACCATCCCCCTGCGTAGTACTTGAGCCACGCGGCGACGGCGGTGTTGGCGTACGGGTCGAAGATGTCGGCCCTGCCCCAGCCGGCCGCTACGGCGCGTTCGGCCCAGTACCGGGGAAGCTGCTGAAACAAGCCGGACGCCTTGGTGGAATCGTTCACGGCATTTGGATCCAGCGTCGATTCGCACTTCGCGATGGCGAGGGCCGTGTCGACGTCTTGCGGTTTGAAGAACAGCGCGATGATGCTCCGAACCTCCTCGGACGACATGTATTCTTTGGTCTTGGCGGAGGGGGCACGTGCCTGCGGTGGTGTCGCCGTGGCGGGAGTCGTGGTGGTCGGCAGCGGCGGTGGAGGGGTCACGTACCGCTGGGCTCGGAGCGAGTTCAGCAGATCGTTCTCCCGCGAATCCTGGGAGGGGATCTCTTCTGTGGATGTCGATCGCATCCCGGCGGCCAGGGCGCGCGCCAGCACCTGGCCTGTCGCCGCTCCGCGGACGGCCAGAGTCGTCGTAGTTGTGGTGATTAGCTTGGGCGCCTGCTGTGGAGAGAAAGCGGCGAAGCCGGCCACTGCCAGCGTTGCCACCGTCAACCACAACACGACTGCCACGAGACGCGGCACACGCATCGGAAATACTCTGCCTCTCAGCGCTAGGGGCCCAACGCAGGCCCACAGGAAGGCTAGGGGGATCGGGTCGGTACGTGCAACCCGGATGGGACCATAAACTGGCAAGGACGTGTCTGCCGGGCCCCCCCTTCGGCTGAGGGTGTGATGGAATGTCAAGTCTGGACGGTCATTCGCTGTTCCAACGGATCCTGGGGAAAGCACTGGCCAGGAATACTCCTTTGTCGGCCCATGGCGGGATGCTCCGTGCCGGAATCAGCGTCCGAGGCACCGTCAAGCGGGTTTGGTCATCGAGGTGGCGATGGTGTGTGGTCTTGGCCAGGCGCGGATTCAGCCGCCTTCTGCACCAGTCGGTCTGCACCAGCGCTCGCCATAACCGTGTAAACAGTCACACTGACGAACGTGGCGCCTATGAGCCGCACAGCGAATTCGGGCACAGAACGAAACTCACCGCTGAACAGCACGGCCATCCCAGAGGTTGCACCTGCGACGAATGTCAGAATTCGCCACCACATCGGAATCGCAGAAGGCCCCGGCTTGCCGGCGACAGGTCGGTGTGACGGTTCGAGTATGTCGGCAGTATTGTATGTCATCGGGTCACGGCTCTCGGGACTGTCATTCACCACTTCGCACCTCACCTATCTATCCGCCGTACATGGTGCCACGCCCACACGCATGGACGTTCGCGAGCCCACGCTGCAATGTACCGTGGCGGACCTCGCTTGATGCGTCGTTGTCTTCCCGCAATCGCCAAGCGGTCGGCAAGCAGCCACCAAGCACACCCAAGAACACCATTCGGCCATCGACCTTGAAGCGCAGGCAAGGAGGGAAGGTTCCTGTCGTCTACTACGCTCACATGGGCGTATCCTCTCCGTCCTCGCATCACACCGCCAGCCGAAGGGAGGCCGGGGGAGAGACGGTACGATCGTCGTTCGTGAAGGTCGACTTCTATGCACCCCCTGGTGGAGTTCGCGAGACGGTGCGTCTCGCAAAGTCGGCAATGTCCGTCGGATTCGATGGCTTCTTCGTATCGGAGACCAGCCACGACCCGTTCGTGTTGCTCGCAGCGGCGTCACAGGCGGCCACGGAATCTCTCGAATTCGGGACCGCCATCGCGGTCGCGTTCCCTCGATCCCCGATGGTGATGGCGATGGCGTCGTGGGATCTGGCGAGAGAATCGAAGTTCATGCTCGGGCTCGGGACTCAGGTCTCGGCGCACATCAGGGGACGTTTCTCGATGGAGTGGGGTGCCCCCGTGGAGCGGCTACGGGACTATGTGGCAGCGCTTCGGGCGATCTGGAATGTGTGGCAGAGCGGGGGGAAGCTCAACTACCGAGGTGAGTTCTACCGGTTCACCTTGATGACCCCTTTCTTCGACCCCGGTCCGATCGCCGATCCAGTCATTCCGGTGTGGCTGGCCGGAGTGGGGCCCCGGTCGACGAGGCTTGCCGGCGAGATTGCCGACGGTTTCCACGTTCACCCGTTTCACACGCTCCGTTACCTCGACGATGTGGTGATGCCCGGGCTGGCCGACGGGCGGCGGATGGCGGCGCGAGATCCGGACGCTGTGGCAGTGGGCGCGAGCGTGCTGGTCGCGACGGGACGCACTGCGGAGGACGTGGCCGAGGCGGCGAAGAAGACGAAGATGCAGATCGCCTTCTACGCATCGACGCCCGCCTACCGGAGGGTGCTCGAACTCCACGGGTGGGACGTCGGGCCCGCGCTCTCCGCGATGAGCCGTCGCGGGCAATGGGATGCGATGGGGGACCTCGTGAGCGATGCGATGCTCGACGAGGTGGCCGTGGTGGCTCCGGTGCCGGAGCTCGGATGTCGCCTTCGCGAGCGGTACGGCGGGAGGCTCGACCGTATCGGCGTCTATCCGTCCGCCTCTTTGACTGACGCCGAGTGGCGACTCGTGATCGCCGGGATCCGCGGATAGCGCCTCCGGGCGAACCCTTGCCCGGCTGCATCCGACACTTCGACGCGTGAAGGGGAGGTGGACAAGGGGGCATCGAGATGCATGGTGGGCCGCGACGAGACGCCGACGAGCCTTCCTCAGATCTCGACCTGCATCCCGATCTCGAGGCACTGGTCGGTCGGCAGATGGAAGAAGCGGGCGGCACTTGTGGCATTGCGTGACATGAGGGCGAAGAGCCGTTCACGCCACATGGCCATCCCTTCACGCTCGGTCGCCAGGATGGTTTCGCGACCGAGTACGTAGGTGGTGTGCTCCGGCCGGATGCCGAATCCGGGGTGCACGATGTTGGCGAGAGCTTCCGGCACATTCGGTTCTTCCATGAACCCGTACGAGAGAACCACCTGGAAGAAGCCGTCACCCAGATCCCACACGTTCGCTCGCCGGGCGGGCGTGACGCGTGGCACGTCACTCGTCGTGATGGACAGGATCACGACCGTCTCGTGGAGCACTTCGTTGTGCCGGAAGTTGACCAGCATCGCCGGTGGCGTAGCTCCGGGTCTCGAGGAGAGGTAGACGGCGGTGCCGGGAACCCGGGTGGGCGGGTGCGTCGCGATCGAAGCGATGAAACGTTCGATCGGCAGCTCTCCGTGACGAAGACGGGCTGCCAGGATCTCCCGTCCCCGTTTCCAGGTCGTCATGATCGCGAACACGATGACCCCGATCACGAGCGGGAACCAGCCGCCGTCCGGGACCTTGAAGAGGTTCGCGCCGAAGTAGGAGAGATCGATGATCAAGAAGGCGGCAGAGAGGGAGACGGCCGCCGGCATCGACCATTTCCAGCGCTCCCTGGTCACGACGAAGAAGAGCATGGTCGTGATGACCATGGTGGTGGCGACCGCGACACCGTAGGCGGCGGCGAGCCCACTCGACGATCGGAAGCCGAGCACGAGACCGACACAGGCGACCATCAACGTCCAGTTGATGGCGGGGATGTAGATCTGCCCGACTTCCTTCTCCGACGTGTGCAGGATGCGGACTCGGGACAGGTAGCCGAGCTGGACTGCCTGCATCGTCAGCGAGAACGCCCCCGAGATCAGTGCCTGTGAGGCGATGATCGTCGCAGCCGTTGCAAGGACCAGGAGCGGCCACAGTGCCCACGAGGGTGCCATGCGATAGAACGGGCTGTCGATTGCCCCGGGATCTGCGAGGAGCAGGGCGCCCTGGCCAAAGTAGTTGAGCACCAGCGAGGGGAGGACGAGTCCGAACCATGCGAGCTGGATAGGTCGTTTTCCGAAGTGTCCCATGTCCGCGTAGAGCGCTTCGCTTCCCGTGACGACGAGAAAGATCGACCCAAGTGCAAGGAACCCCTGCAGCTTGTTGTTGAGGAAGAACCTGGCTGCGTGTACGGGGCTGAGCGCGGCGAGCACGCTGGGATTCTGGGCGATGTGCATGATGCCGAGGAGAGCGAGGGTGGAGAACCAGATGATCATGACCGGCCCGAAAACCGAGCCAACCGTTCCAGTCCCGTGGCGCTGGATCATGAACAGTGCGATGAGGATGCCGATGGCGATCGGGATGACGTACGGCTCGAGGAGCGGGGTTGCCACCCCGAGGCCCTCAACGGCGCTCAGCACCGAGATGGCCGGTGTGATCATGCCGTCTCCGTAGAGCAGAGCGGTTCCAAAGAGCCCGATGAGGATCAGCACCCGCCGACTGTGGCGCAGATGCCGCTGATGCCTGGGAACGATCAGTGCGGTGAGGGCGAGGATGCCGCCTTCACCGTTGTTCTCGGCGCGCATGACGAACGCGAGGTACTTGAGGGAGATCACGATCATCAACGACCAGAAGATCAGCGAGAGAACACCGAGGATGTTCTCCTCGACCACCAGGATTCCCTCGTGCGCCAGGAAGGACTCACGCATCGCGTAGAGGGGGCTGGTCCCGATGTCGCCGTAGACGACTCCGAGTGCCGCGAGCGACAGCATCGCCACGTAGCGGGGAGTCTGCGGCTTGTCGTGCTGGTCTGTGGCCATGGTCTTCCCGCTCGTCGGTTGCGGATGCTACTTGCAGCCGATGGCATTCAGCTTCCAGCGGCCGGTTTCCAATCCTTGGCAGACCAGAAGACTGTCCTGCCGGCAACGATGCCCGGAGCCTCTCTGCCAACGATGTCCTGAGGGGAACCCTGTACGGCGTGCGCAGCGAGCGTCAGCTCCGCAGAAACCCCAGATGTGGCGAATGCTGCAGCTCGAGTGGAAGGTGGCCGACGTCGTTGAAGGCGATGAGGTGCGGGTTCGGCGCCCGGATGATGGTGATCGAAGCGTTCCACGGCGGCATCAAGGGAACCTGGTAGAGGTTGCCTTTCGGACGGAGGCCGCACGCCCACGATGCCAGCGCCAGAGTGGGGCCTCCGTGAGCCGAGACCACCACGAGACTGTTGTCCGGGCTGTCGGCGGCGATATCGGCCAGCGCATCGACGACTCGGTGGCGTACGTCGGCCCAGGTCTCACCGCCGGGCCGAGGCACGTCCTCACCACTCGTGTAGCGAGCCCACAGCTCCGGCCATCGTTCGGCTATCTCGGTGGCGAGGAGCCCTTTCCATCTTCCATTGTCGATCTCCCGGAATCGCGGGTCCTGGTCGATCGTCAGACCGAGTTCGTTCGCTGCGGGCAGCACCGTGTCGACGGCTCGACACAGATCGCTCGAGATGATCCTGTCGATGGGCATGCGTGCCAGTCTCGCCGAGACGGCCGCGGCCTGGCGTCGCCCGACAGGCGAGAGTGGGGCATCCGACTGGCCGATGAAACGATGATCGAGATTGCCCTCCGCTTCTCCATGCCGCACGAGGAGGAAGGTGGCCACGGTTCAGCGTACCGCGGCCCGCGCCGTGGCGACCCGGGGGTCTGCGGCTGCTGTCCGCAGGCCGTCTTCTGCGACCTGGATGATCGACACCGGTCCCCAGCCACGTTCGTAATCCGCCGCTCGGTCGATCGTGTGTCCCCGCCGTTCCAGTTCGCCGATCAAGGCGTCCGACATTCGACCTTCGGTTTCGAGCAGGGATGAAGTCCCCGGAGCCGGGTCGTTGAGTATCCAACGGGGGTTTTCCTGCGCCCGTTCCGGGTCCATCTGCGTGTGGAAGAGGGCGCTCGCCATCTGGAGGAGGAGTTGGGGTTGGTAATGCCCACCTCGGGTGCCGAGGACCGTGTCGAGTCGACCGTTCCGGGTCCAGAGCGTCGGAGAGAGTGTGTGGAGCGGCCGTCGGCCAGGGGTGAGCTCGTTGGGATGTCCGGGAATCAGATTGAAACCGGCACCGCGGTTGTGGAGAAAGAAACCCGATCCCGACGCCGGGATGCCCGATCCGATCCCTGTGTAATTGGACTGGATGAGCGACACGGCCGTGTCGTTGCGATCGACGAAACTCAGGTACGCGGTTCCACCGGGTGTCGGGTGGGGCTGCGGCCAGGAGCCTGCCCGGTTGCGGTCGATGGCGCGAACACGCTCCCGGAGGCGTTCCGGTGCCACGAGGCGGTCCGGGGCGAGAGGGATCCGTTCCGGGTCGGCAACCAGATCGTCACGTTCCCACGCGACCGAGCGGTACGCCTCGATCTGGAAGTGCAGGTACTCGCCGTCGATCCGGTCTGTCGGCGGCTCCAACTCGGAGAAGATCCAGGCCGATGCGAGTGTCAGGTAGCCCTGCGAGTTCGGAGGTATCGTCCACCCAGTCCTTCCGAAGACTTCGGCAGAGACAGGGTCGACCCACTCCTCCTGTCCCACAGCGAGGTCTTCAGCGGTGATCAGGCCGTCCACTGCATTGCTGATGGCTTCGCCCGGGGCGCCCTCGTAGAAGGCCTCCCTTCCACCGTCGGCGATCTTCCGAAGTGTCCGTGCCAGGTCTCGGCGGATCAGGCGGACACCCGGCTTCGGGGGATCTGTGGCGAACAGTTCGGGAGCCGCAGGCTCGAGTCGTCCCCTGCGCCTGGTCAACGCGGCTGCCAGTTCGACCGACGTGGCGAAGCCGTCGTCTGCGTACCGGATGGCGGGGGTGAGCACTTCGGCGAGCGGCATCGATCCGAAGAGCCCGAGGAGAGCGACCCAGCCGTCCACACATCCTGGAACGGTCACGGAGGCAGGGTGATCGAAGGGAATGGAGGTGAGGCCGGAGCGACGCAGAGTTGAAGGGTCGACACCGGACCCTGCCCGCCCCGACGCGTTCAGCGTTGCCGGGGCTGCGTCGCCGGGCCGGTGAACGAGGGCAAACAGGTCCCCGCCGATTCCACAGGTCTCGGGAGCAACGACGCCTTGGACGGCGTTCGCCGCTATGGACGCGTCGATGGCGTTGCCGCCGAGCGCATAGATCTCCATCGCCGCGAGCGTGGACAGCTCATGGGGCGTGACGGCCACATCGCCGAAGCCCGAAGACGCGGCCATCCGATTCAGCGGCGAAGCTGTGGCACGTACCGGTTCAAGGCGTCCAGAACCGCCCGCACCGCAGCTTGTGACAGATCTTGACCGGCGAGAGCCGAGCCGACCATGGTGCGTTCCTCCCCGCCGGAAACCACGACGACTTGCGCGATGGCAACCGGCCGGTTCCCGACGGTTGCGATTTCGAGCGCGGCGAGGGCAAGCCCGACATCACCGCCGATCGCCTGCTCCAGGGAGTGCAATGTTGCGTCGCCGACGAGGCGCAGGCGGGTCGCGGAGGCCGCCGGCCCGTCCGCCTCCCCAACGAACACTTCGCCCTGCCATCCGAGGGTGACCGACGCGGTGATCCTCGTGCCCTGGGGGACTTCTTTGATATCGAGCACGGCCGGACGTTCACCGGGGGTGCGTTCGCTGCGCTCGATCTGAACGACCGACACGGTGCGACGGTCGATACTGATGCCGAACGACGCCATGGCGAGGGACTGCACGTCGCGGACGACCTGTTTGGGTGGTTTCGCCGGTGCGGCGAGAACGTGGACTTCGGCCACTCTTCCGTTGTCGCCGACGATGCGCACGGCATCGACGGTGGGGAGGAGGCAGAGTGCTTCTTCGAGTTCGCGATACTTCACGGTCCAAGAGTAGCCCCCCCGGCGTGCGGGACGACGAATTTGGCCCATACCCTTGAGTAATAGGGGTCCCGACTGCTAACTTGTCCACAGTCGCCACCTTTGTGGCGGGTTGGTGCGCTGCCGACCGGTGAGGCTGGAAGAGGGATGCCTCAGCACATGACAACTGAGGTTCCCGGATAAACCGGGGATATGTGGCGCCCGGACTTGCACGATTCACCCCTGAGTTACCAAGCGAAGCGGATTACTCGCCGGCCGAGAGGCTGGTGATTCCAGAGCTAATCGGAGGACTCAGTTTGAAGGGCAAGATCGTCAAGTTGATCGCTATTGCCAGCAGCTTTGCGGCGTTGATCGTCGCAGGAAGCGCAAACGCAAAGATCGGGTGAGCGGGCAGGTCCGGGACGCCAACGAGGAGGCCATGTGGCCAGGCGCACAACCAGGATTCGGAGCGAGCAAAGGGCGAAGATCGTCGTGGCGTCGCTGTATGCCAGCGGTGGCATCGCGATACTCGCCTTTCTCGCCGTTCGTGAGTCCTTTCCTCCGATCGGACTCTGGCTGGCCTTCGCCGTCGCCTTTGCGTTCTTCGACTGGCGGTCGGTGGAGGT